>DATIOJ010000086.1:0-21993 GCA_035473355.1 Candidatus Limnocylindrales bacterium | reverse complement strand
CTGGGCACCCGCATTCCCCTCGCCGGCTACTCGTATCAGTGGGGCGCACGGCTCGTCAACACCACCTACGGATGGTTCACCGGCTTCGTCGGCCTCTCGTACCTGTCGGTCGGCGCGGCGGCGATCAACTTCGTGGTGCTCGCACCGATCATCGCCACCGTGCTCAACCTCGACGCCACCAACCCGACGATCAACCTCGCCATCACAGTGGTCATCTTCGCGGCGGTACTGATCATCAACATCATCTCGATCGCTCTCGCCTCGCGCATCAACAACGCGGCGGTCTTCACCGAGATCGTGGGCATGGTGGGCTTCGCGTTGATCCTGTTCGTGCTCTGGGCGTTGAAGCCGAATCACCCGATCACATTCCTCGGCGACACGGGTGGCGTGCACGGCGCGGACATCCTCACCGCGCTGCCGTTTGCGGCATTGATGGGCATCTTCACCATCGTGGGTTTCGAGCTCGCCGCAGACCTCGGCGAGGAGGCTGTGGCCGCGCGCATCACGGTGCCGAAGGCGGTGATCTACTCCGTCGTCAGCTCAGCGGTGCTCGGCATGATCGCGCTGATCGGTTTCACCATCGCGATCCCGGACCTGGCCAAGATCGCTGCCTCGCCGGTGCCGCTGGCCGACATCGTCACCTACTGGATGGGCGACTTCTGGACCAAGGTCTTCCTGGTCATCGTCATCTTCTCGATCTTCGCCCTCGACGTGATCGGGCTCGCCGCCACGGGACGGCTCATCTTCTCCTTCTCACGCGACAACATCCTTCCGTTCTCGTCCGCGCTGCGCAAGGTCAACCCGCAAACCCGGACGCCGATCCGCTCCCTGGCGACGGGGTCGGCGCTCGGGCTGCTCTTCGTGCTGTGGGGCTACATCAGCGAGCGTGTCGGGACCGGGCAGACCGCGTTCTTCACGCTCGTGACCGCGACGGCGACGCTGCCGTTCATCGTCTACTTCCTCACCGTCCTCGCCTACGTGCTGCGGCGAGGACGAATGGAGACCCTTCCGGAAGCATTCAACCTTGGCGTGTGGGCCAGGCCGGTCATGTACGCGGCGCTGGTGTGGACGGTGCTGGTGCTCGCGCTGCTCATGCTGCCCAGCGCTTTCTGGGGCGCAGACCTGATCGTCCTGATCGTGCTGCTGGTCGCGGCGGCCTGGTACTTCGCGGTTTTGAGGGGCCGGCTAGCCAGCGGCACGGCGGGCGTGACGAGCCTTGGCGCTGCGTCCGTCCCTTTGTCTCAGGGTTCGTCCCGATACTGACGGAGCCCGGTCGAGGGGTCCTCGTACACGCGCGTCATCTTTCCGGACGTCGGGTCTCGGAAGACCTCGCCCGTCGGCTTGAAGCTGCCCTGGTCCTGGCCGCGATATCGGCGGTCCCAGATGAAGTAGCCCACAACCGCGAACACGATGACCGCGGCCAGCAAGATCAGCTGAGTGGGAACGTTCACCTAGCGCTCCGCTCGATGACCGCAGCCGTTCCGTAGGCAACGACCTCTGTCATGGTCTGGCCGATCTCCGAGGAGTCGAATCGCATCATGACCACAGCGTTGGCGCCCATCGCGCGCGCGTTCTCGACCATGCGGTCGATCGCGTGGCGGCGCGTGTCTTCGACCAGGCGCGTGTACTCGACGATCTCGCCTCCACCCAGCGACCGCAGGCTCGCCATGATGTTGCCGCCGAGGCCCCGGCTGCGGACCACGACACCGAAGACCTGGCCCAGCGCCTGCTTGACCTCGTAACCGGCGGGCCTTTCGGTCGTGGTCACGAGAACACCCTGCGGCTGCTGGGCCATTGCGTTAATGATGGCGCGCCGCGGCGTGAGGCGGCGCCCAGAAGACGAGGACGCGCAGGTCCTCGGCGATGTCGTGGAAACGGTGCTCCACTCCGGCGGCGACGAAGACAAGGCTGCCCGCTTTGACCGAGCGGTCTTCATCCGCGACCCGAATCGTCCCGCGGCCGCTTATCACGTAATAGACCTCGTCCTCGAGATGTGGCCGCTGGCGGTCGATCGAGCCGGACGGCCAGACCGCCAGGCCGACGCTCAGCAGGGAGGAGGCAAGGAAGTCGACGTACCCATGGCCTTCCGCGTCGCGGGGCTGGGGGTCGATGTCGGGAATCTCGTGGGCCTGCATCGCCGACTCAGTGTGACAGCGCGAAAAAGGGAAACGCATGGCCCTGCCGGCCTACCGTCGGGTCTTTTCCTGAATTGACTGCCCGCGCCAGCGACGACAGATTGACTCCCCAGATCGGTGCCAGTGGGTTTGGTGCGGAGGTGCTGCGATGAGAGGGTTGTTCGCTCTGGTGGCGGGAATTGCAGTCGCGATCGGGGTGACCATGTCGCCTGCGCTGGCGGCGGCGCCGCCCGGGCCGTTCTTCCAGGGATTCGAGAAGAACACGAGCGGTTGGCTTGCCACCAGCGATGGGTTCGACGGCACGATCACGCGCGTACCGTCGGGATACCCCGACTCCGGCTACGCCGTGGGCGTCGCCTCGGCGGGTGGAAAGTACCACGCGCGAATCACGGGCGACGCGTGTGACCACACGCCCGCGACCAACTGCTACTCCGTCTTCACGCGATGGGGTGGCTACAGCTCCGTCTTTCCCACGGGCGGCTACAAGACTCAGGTCGACGTATACCTGGACGTGGCCTGGTCGGTCGGAAGACTGGACTACCGATTCGACTGGGACTCCGCGATCAATGACAACACCGGAAACTTCCTCCAGGACTATGTCTTCAACGCGGGCACGAACCCCAGCGGCGCCGGGGGCTATTTCATAAACGCCAGCACGAACGCGACGCGGTCGGGCGCGTTTCCCGAGAACCCGTGCCCCAGCCCGAGCACGCCACCCAACACGTGCCGCACGCCGGTGCTCATCACCACCTCAGGCTGGTACACGTTCCGCCACACGTTCACGAATGAGGCCGGATTCCTGCGCGTCGACTTCGACATCATTCCGCTCGGAAGCAGCGTGCCCATAGCGTCGTGGACGATCCGGCCCGGCCACGCGATCTCGGCAGTCGGAGGCAATCGCTACGGCTGGTTTGTGATCGACGAGATCGACAGCCTGCCCCTCGACAACACTCTTCGCACTGGGCTGTGCCACACCCACGACGGCGAAGGCGACGTCGAGGGCGACGGCGGCAAGGCGAAGGTGCACTCCCACGCTCAGCAGTGCGAGGGACAGGAGCAGCAGCAGCAAGGCGATGTTGAGGCGAGCGACCCGGGTAGCGGGAGGGACTTCAAGTCATCCTCGGTCACCGCCGAGACATTTGCCGTCGACGAGAACAGCCAGATCCTCACGATGGTGGGGACGGGCACGGACAACGGCCTCCCGGTCGCGTTCACCCTGGTGGCCGTCGACAACAACGGGCTGCTGCCGGCCTTGTACACCCTCGCCCTCAGCGACGGCTATGCGATCAGCGGCAGCCTCGTCGACGGAGCGCTGCAGGTGACCTAGGTCTGTTCTCCCAAGACATTGGTGACACTCACGAGGCCAGCTTGAGGTCGAGCAGACGACGTGGAGTGAGCCCGTTGATGCCGAGGTGCGGTCTCGACTCGTTGTAATAGCGAAGAAAGTCGGTTAACGCAACCCTGCGCTCCGCCGCTGAGCTGAAAACCTGGAGATACAAACATTCGCCGAGGACAGTGCGGATCCAGCGTTCGGCTTTGCCGTTGGTCTGAGGGTGATAGGGCCTGGTGAACAGATGCCGGATCTGGAGGCGCCGGCAGGTTCGGCGAAGGGTCCGGGCTCGATAGGCGCTGCCGTTGTCGGTGAGGATGCGCTCGACTCTGACGCCCAGGCCGCGGAACCAGCGCAAAGCGCGGATGAAGAAGAGGCCGGTTGTGGTCGCCCTCTCGTCAGCGAGCAGCTCGCAGTAGACCAGTCGCGTTGCGTCGTCGATGGCTAGGTGCAGGAACTCCCAGCCGTAGCCCTTGGTCGCGATGCGCTTCTGGTTTTGCTTATGGCCCGTCGCACGGTGGCCGGGTCCAACTCCAATTCGGCCCAGCTTCTTGATGTCGAGGTGGAGCAGCCCACCTGGCTGGGCAAAGACGAAACGATGAACCGGTGCTCGCTGTGGCTTGATAGCCACTAATCCGAGGCGGCGAATGGCGCGGTGGACAGTTGAAGTCGGCAGGCCAAGCCAGGCGCCGATTCGGTCTGGCCCCCAACCTCGACTAGTCCTCAGGGCAGCGACTTGCAGGAGCACAGGCTCGGCGAGCTGCCTCGGCGAGCGATGCGGTCGCGAGCTCTGGTCGACCACGCCCAGCAGACCAGCTGCCCGCCAGCGTGGCTGCCAACGGTAGTACCAGCGCCGACTCACGCCGAAAGCCATGCATGCAGCACTGACCGTCATGCCGGCCTCAACTGCCAGAAAGACTTTGGCCCGACCTCTAGGAGTGAGCGGAGCGTTCGGGTGACAATGCATTGGGAAGCCCTCCGGTGGTCGCAGGTTTGAGCACCCGCAACCTAGCCGTTCAGGGCTTCCTCTTTGTCACCAACCTCCTGGGGGATTACACCTAGGCCGCCGAAATCATTCAATTGGACGATGACCCGCCCGCCGGGCATCGTCTCTAATCGGGCGAGTGCCGCTTGGGTACTCGCCTCGGGAAGACCAGATCCTCCGCTTGATTGCGCTCGGGCGCACGGACAAGCAGGTCGCAGCCGCCCTGGGCATCTCGCGCAAGACGGTGAGCACGCACCTCGTGCGGCTGTACACGCGCGGTGGCTACCACAGCCGCACCGAGGCCGTGGTGAGCTGGATGGCGGCGTCAGGCTCGCGCTCCTGACCTGACGCGGCGACCTCGCGCCGGCAAGATTGCCCGCTCGCGGGCGTCGTCACTCTTGGACCTTTCCGACTCCGGGGCCGTCGGGCGTTTCCCTTTCACCTCCGGCGGCAGTCGGACGCAGGCAGAGAGGAGGAACGCATGATCGTTCGGCGGCTCGCGGCCCGCCGCCTTGTCAAGAACGGCTCGACAGAGGAGGAGCCGCGCCGGAAGCGCGCCGCCCGATTCCTGCTCATCATCTTCGCGACGGGCGCTCTCGCGGGCATCGCGGCCTGGCTCGACATCTGGCCGTTCGGCAACGTCCACACCCTGATCGTCGAGGTGTTCGGCAGCACACCGGCCAACGAGCTGCCGGCCCAGAGCATCTATCCCACCGTCGGCCCAGTGCACAAGACGGTCGACGTGTACGCCTCGCCCGTTCCGGTTCGCGCCCAGCCGGGGGCCCCTCCGACCTCGCAGCCCACGCAGTCGCCGAGGCCACACGCGTCGCCGACGCCGCACGGGTCTCCGACCCCTCACGGGTCTCCGACGCCCCACGCATCGCCGAGCCCCGACGACTGATGGCCGACGAGGCCCAGCGGCAAAGCAGGAACAGGGCGTTGTGGCTGGTAAGGCTGGTGACCGCGGGCAGCCTCGGCGCGGCGCTTGGTCTCAGCTGGGCTTTCGGCAGCCTGGCGGAGGCGTTCTTCTCCGGCAAGCCGCCCCCGCCGCCCCCGGCCCCGCAGGTCCCGGTCGCCGCCGCCCCCGTCCAGAAAGCCCGCCCGGTGGTGGTCACGATCGTCCAACGCCCGGCTCCGCCACAGACCGGTGGGGCCGCTCCCCGACCTCCCGCGCAGGCTCCGGCCCCAGGTCCCGCCGCCGCGCCGCCTCCTCCGGCCCCGCCCCCGCCACCGGTCTGCCACTCGACACCGTCCAAGCCGTGCTGAGCCGCGCCTCGTTCAAGGCGATGGGCACCATGAACACGGTCGCGGTCGACGAGCCGGACGTGCTTCCCGATGCGCTGGCGCTTGTTCAGCTGCTGATCGGGAAGGTGGATGCGGTGTGCAGCCGTTTCCGTGCTGACTCCGAGCTCAGCCAGGCCAACCAGGCGGCCGGACGCGGGCCGGTGGTCATGCACCCACTGCTGGAGGAAGCGCTCACGGCCGCCTTCAGGGCTGCCGAGATGACCGGCGGCCTGGTTGATCCGACGGTGGGCAAGCATGTCGAGGACGCCGGCTATACCGTCACGTTCACCGCGGTCCCCGCCGACGGTCCACCGCTCGAGGTCCCGGTGCGGAAGCTGCTCGGCTGGCGATCGGTCGAGATGGACGCGACGACGCACTCGCTCACCCTCCCGCTGGGCGTCGCCCTCGATCTCGGCGCGAGCGGCAAAGCGTGGGCGGCCGACCGCGCGGCCACCGCCGTCGCCGAGACCTTCGGCGTGGCGGCGCTGGTCGAGTGCGGCGGAGACGTCGCCGTCCGCGGGCGCGTGCCTGGTGACGGCTGGCCGGTCCGAGTCGCGCCGGACGAAAGCGCATCGCTGTGGCAGGACGTTCTGGTCCGCGACGGTGGGCTCGCCACGTCTGGCACCACGGCGCGGCGCTGGCGCCGCGGCGGCATCGAGGTTCACGACATCATCGACCCGAGGACCGGGCGCGCGGCGGAAACGCCATGGGCGATGGTCACCGTCGCGGCGGCGACCTGCCTGGAAGCCAATGCGGCGGCGACCGCGGCCCTGATTCTCGGCCGAGACGCGAACTCCTGGCTCGACGCGTGCCGGCTGCCGGCCCGCCTTGTTCGAGCAGACGGCCAGGTCGAGCTCGCGGGCGGCTGGTCCGCCTAAGCCATGCTCGCCGGCGTTCTGCTGGCGGCCTCGACGGCCGGCAATCCGAGCTGGCTGTGGTACGCGACGCGCGGCCTGGGGGCGAGCACGCTCCTGGTGCTCACCGCGACGGTCGTCCTCGGCATCCTGACCGCGACGCGATGGAGCGGCGAGCAGACGCCTGGGTTCGTCGCGGTCGACCTGCACAGGAATCTGAGCCTCATCGCGATGTTCCTGCTCCTGGCGCACATCGTGACGACCGTGCTCGATCCATTCGCCCACATCTCGGTGCGGGACGTGCTGATTCCGGTCGGAGCGGCTTACAGGCCCGTCTGGCTCGGCCTCGGCGTCGCTGCGTTCTGGGTCCTGGTGGCGGTGGCCGCGACCAGCCTTTTGCGGGACAGGATCGGCGTGCGCGTGTGGCGGATCATCCACTGGGCCGCGTATCTGTCGTGGCCGCTGGCATTGATCCATGGGCTGGGCACGGGCAGCGATGGCAGAGCGCCGTGGCTGGTCTCGTTGACGGCCTCGTGCTCGGCCGCAGTCGTGGTCGCGATCGCCGAGCGACTGCGGGACGGAAGGCTGATCACGCTCCCGATTCGCGGCCTCGCCGCGATGGCGGTCATCGCGTTCTTCGTCGGCGCCGGCGTGTGGGCGGCCGGGGGGCCCTTCCAACCCGGCTGGTCGGCTAAGGCCGGGACTCCGCCGGTCAAGACGGTGGCCGTCAAGGGGCCCGTGCATCCGGGCCCAGGTGGTTTCAGCGATCCGCTCGTGGGCGTGCTCGCACGCGACTCCGCGGGCAACATGTCCATCGCCCTGCGCGACACGGTGGACCCAGACCTCACCATCACGATCCGCTCTCCCAACATCGACGAGACCCTGCCCGTGATGACGATCGCGAGGAGCGGCAAGACGCTCTGCACCGTGCCGGCCAGCGTGAACATGAACCTCTACGCGGTCTGCGGCAAGACTCGGTTGACGGTGACCTTCTTCGGCTCCGACGCGGTGCTCAAGACGGGAGGTCCGATCACGGGGCGCCTCGACACCTCCGGACCGCTCAATTGAGCTCGGTCGGCACGCGACTCCTGGGCGGCCCGTCGCCATCGCAAGGATACGAGCGGCTGGGCGACCACCTGAGGCGTCTGGGCGCTCGCCCCCGGGGCAGCCCGCGGCTCGTCGAGGTGCTGAAGCACAGCGGTCTGAGGGGAAGGGGAGGCGCGTGGTTTCCGACCTGGCGGAAGTGGGCGGCGGTGGCGAACAGATCCGATGGACACTCGGTCGTCGTCGTGAACGGATCGGAGGGCGAGCCGCTCAGCGCGAAAGACCGCGTCCTGCTCCAGCTGCGGCCGCACCTGGTGCTGGACGGAGCAGCGCTGGCCGCCGAGGCCCTCGGCGCGGACGACGTCGTCCTCTACCTCTCGCGCAGCTCGAGGGAGACGGAGCAGGTCGTGAGCCACGCGCTGCGGGAGCGCGAAGAGCGCGGCGAGCGGCCAGTGCGCGTCGAGCGCACGGCGCACCGGTACGTGGCGGGTGAATCGTCGGCCGTGGTGAGCCGAGTCTCCGGGGGCCAGTCAAAGCCGCGCTTCACGCTGCACCGTTCCGCCGACAGGGGAGTGAACGATCAACCGACCCTGGTCCAGAACGCCGAGACGCTGGCCCACGTCGCGATGATCGCGCGCTACGGCGGCGACTGGTTTCGCCAGCTCGGCACTCCCGACTCGCCAGGAACCACTTTGATGACGCTGTGTGGAAACCTCAGGCATCCGGGAGTCTATGAGGTCGACCTGCGGGCCACGGTCTGGCAGGTCATCAGTGATGTCGGCGGCACCGTATCGCCGCCGGCGGGTGCGCTGATCGGAGGCTACTTCGGGACATGGCTCGCGCCCCCCGCGCTCGAATCGCTGCCCCTCGATGTGGACGTCCTGCGCTCGAAACACGGTGCCGCTTTCGGGTGCGGCGTCCTCGCCGTCCTGCCGCAGGGCGGATGCGCGATCGTCGAGTCGACGCGGATCCTCATGTACCTTGCCGCCGAGACGGCCGGCCAGTGCGGTCCGTGCATCAACGGCCTTGCCGCGCTCGCCGACGCCATGCAGCGCATCGCTTCCTCGAGCCCGGAGAGCGGCGACATCGATCGCGTCTGGCGGTGGATCGAGATGGTGCGCGGGCGCGGCGCGTGCCATCATCCCGACGGAGCCGTGGGCCAGCTCTCGAGCGCTTTGACCGGTTTCAAGCAGCACCTGAGCACGCACCTCGTCGGTCATCGTTGCTACGGAGCCTCGACCGCTGGATTTCCGCCGCCGCCAATGCGCGGCAACGGCTGGAAATGAGCGATGGCGTCCGCCGCCGGCTGCGCGTCAACCCGATCCTCTGCACCGGATATGGCTACTGCGCGGAGATCGTCCCCGAGCTGATAGCGGTCGACGACTGGGGGTACCCGATCGTCAGCAGAGTCCCGATCGAGTCGGACGATCTGCTCAAGCTGGCCCGCAAGGCTGTGGCCACGTGTCCCCGCCTTGCCCTCGTGATCGAGGAATCGACCGAGGGCGCTTAACGTTTAAGGGTCTGAAATCCCCAACGAGGAGGTCATGCCATGGCGGCGATCAGTCGGGCGGACGCAACCTGGGAGGGCGACCTGATGAATGGTCGCGGCAGGGTCAAGGTCGCGAGCGGAACCTTCAACGAGTTCCCGGTCACGTGGGCAGCGCGAGCAGAACGCACGCACGGCGGCACAAGCCCGGAGGAGCTCATTGCGGCCGCGCACGCCGCCTGCTACAGCATGGCTCTCTCCAACGGGCTAGCCAAAGCCGGCCACCACCCGGAGCGGTTGAACACGTCAGCCGAGGTCGAGTTCGTCCCCGGCACCGGGATCACGACCATCACGTTGTCGGTGAGGGGACACATCCACGGCATCGAAGAGGCCGAGTTCAAGAAGCTGGCCGAGGCGGCGAAAGAGGGATGTCCCGTGTCCCAGGCGCTGAAGGGCAACGTGAAGATCAACCTGAAGGCGGAGCTGGACCACACCCACTAGGGCGCGGCCGGAATCAGCCCTTTTCTCTGCCCGTGATGGTTGGGAACTCGACCATGCCTTGCATGCGAAGCTCCTTCAGCCGGCCGGACAACCAGCGGCGCGGGTTCTTGACCTGCCTGCCGCCGTCGGCGTAGTCGTAGCACCGGCCGCTTACGTCGCGGCCGACCAGGACCAGACACTGCGGCTCGAGCTGGCGCTTCCAGGCCTTGACGACGAAGCGCAGCGAAACGCGCCGCGGAGGAGCTTTCTCCGGAAGGGTCAGCTCGCCCGCATAAAGCTCGTCGCTCGCGTGCACGATGATGCCCCCTCCGGCGAGCGTGCCGCCGAGGTTCTCGACCTCGAGCTCGATCGCCTGCCCAGGCGCGACCTGGCCCGTGAAGACGATGTTGGGGACCGGTTTGGTCGCGGTGTCGAAGCTCTTGATCGCCCTCCGGGTCGCCCGGTCCGCGCGGGTGGCGAACACCGCCGCCCACAACGCAAACAGGGCGGTCATCACCATAAAAGCCAGGGCGATCTGGTTGGAGCTCACCGTTCTTCCTGCTTGACGCCGGGTGGAGCCGGATCTGGCGCGGCGCGGTAGCTCCGCGCGTCGTAGGCGCGAAACGCAGGGAGGGCGAGCGTGCACAGGACGCAACCGATCACGCACAGCACCCCGCCGGACACGATCGAGACGCGAACGTTGAAGACCGAGGCCACCGCCCCCGCCTCGAAATTACCCAGGGCAGGCCCAGAGGACCAGCTCAGCATCTCGATCGAGGCCAGCCGGCCGCGCAAAGAGTCGGGGATGGTCTGATTCCAGATCACGGACCGGAAGACGCCGCTCATCATGTCCGCCGCGCCGGCCAGCGCCAGGAAGACGAGGGCGAGCAAGAGTGAGGGCGCGAAACCGAATCCGATGATCGCAAGCCCCCACACCACCGCGGCGACCGCGACGCCCATCCCGTGCCGGTGGATCCGGCTCGTCCATCCGCTGGTCGCGGAGAAGAGAAAGGATCCGACTGCCGGCGCCGCGTAGAGGAGGCCGAGGACCCTGGGGCCGCCGAGTCCCTGCGCGATGGCGGGGAAGAGCGCCATCGGCATCCCGAAAAACATCGCGATCATGTCGATGAAGTACGTGCCGAGCAGCTCCTGCCGGCTCCTCGCATAGCGCAGCCCCTCGAGGACGCGGCGCAGACTCGGTCGCTCGGCGTCAATGGGAGGCGGCACCGCCCGCATCATCCAGAGGCACGCCAGCCCGACCACAAATGTGGCGACGTCGACCAGGTATGTGATGGGCAGGCCTGCCGCAGCGACCAGGACGCCACCGAGGGCGGGGCCGATGATCTGTCCGAGCGTTCCGCGCAGGCTGCCGAGCGCGGCCGCCGCCGTCAGCTCATCCTTGGCGACGAGGCGCGGAAGCATCGCGTCGAGGGACGGACGTTGCAAGGCATCGAGCGCGCCGAGGGCCGTCGCGATCACGAACAGGAGCCACACCTGGGGATGCGCCAGCGCCGCGTTGCCGGCCAGCACCAGGCTGCACACCATGAGGGCGGCCTCGCTGATCAGCACCATCGACCTGCGGTCTCGCGCGTCCGCCAGCGCACCACCGACGAAAGCAACCGCCAGGATCGCGCCGAACTCCAGGACGCCGAGCAGGCCGACCAGCAGCACGCTGTGGGTCAGCTGGTAGACCTGGTAGGGAAAGGCGACGACCGTGATCATCGTGCCGAAGAAGGAGACGAACCGCCCGATGAACAGGAGGCGGAAGTCGCGGTGCCGGCGCAGCGGCGTGGTGTCGATCGTGGCCAGGTGCCACCAGCGCCGCGGCGGCCGCGCCGTTAGGGAATCGTCATCTTCGGGAATCATGATCTCGGCGAACCAATAATCAAGTGGATCTATCCTGGAGGGTGAGATGGAAAAGGCCACTTTCGCGGGCGGGTGCTTTTGGGGCGTCGAGCACCTTTTTAACGAGACGCCGGGCGTGATCGAAGCAGTTTCGGGCTACGAGGGCGGCACGGTCGACCACCCGTCGTACGAGCAAGTCTGCTCGGGGCGCACCGGCCACGCCGAGGCGGTCGAGGTCACGTATGACCCGGCCAAGGTCTCGTACGAGCAGCTGCTCAACGAGTTCTGGAACATGCACGATCCGACGACGCTGAACCGGCAGGGCCCGGACATGGGCCACCAGTACCGGTCCGCGATCTTCTTTCACAGCCCCGAGCAGCAGCAGGCGGCGCTGAAGTCGAAGGAAGAGGCGCAGAAGTACTTCGACCGCAAGATCGTGACCGAGATCGTCCCGGCGACGCAGTTCTGGCGTGCCGAGGACTACCACCAGCGCTACTTCGAAAAGCACCCGGGGCACTATTCCTGCCACTTCATTCGCGGCTGGGTGCCTGCCGAGACGGAGGGCGCCAAGCAGGCCTAAACCCGGGCGGCTCTCTATGCTTACCGCCGGTGCGTTGTGACCACTGCTCCAACGACGTACCCGACGGCGTTTTCTGCACCCGCTGCGGAGCGCACCAGGGAGCGACCGGCGAGGTGGCGAACGCAAAGACGCGCCCGCATCGCTACACGGCGCAGCCGTCCGAGCACGTCCTGCAGCCGTCGATCTTCACGACGTTGTTTCCTCACCTCGGCCACGCGAAGATCCATGAGTTTCGATGGGCCTTCGCGGTCGGCATCGCGGGGATCCTCGTCCTCTACGTCGCCGGACTGATCACCGCCGCCGTCCTCGTCGCGATCTTCCTGGTCCCTGTGCTCTACCTCATCTATCTGTATGAGGCCCAGGTCTATCGCGACGAACCCGCACTAGTCCTCGGCTTCATCCTCGGCGGCGGCGCACTGCTGGGCATCGTCGCCACGGTCATCGAGCGCATGGTCTTCAACCCGTACACCAACATCGGCAACCCGCTGCACGGCGCGGGCGTAAGCGTTGGCGTTCTTTTGTTCCTCGGCATGCTCGTCCCCGTCGTGCAGGAGGTCGTGAAGCCGCTGCCCGCCCTCCTGCTGCCGAATCGCGGGGATTTTCCCGAGACCGTGGACGGTCTCGTCCTCGGGATCGCCGCCGGACTGGGCTTCAGCGTCGCCGAGTCGCTCGTGGCCTTCTCGAGCGCGCTCACCACCTGGCCGGTCTACGTCGCGCCAGGCAACTGGATCTACGACCTCGCGACTCTGGCCGTGCTGCAACCGCTGCTGCAGGGCAGCACGACGGGCATCATCGTGGCCGCGGTCTGGAGGTATCGTCGCGGCCGGCTCGCCGCGCGCGAGCTGGGCGGCGTCGCCACGGCCGTAGTCGCGCACGTCGCGTTTTCGTTCGGCACGCAGCTCTGGAAGGGCGCCGAGCTGAGCCCTCTGTTCGTCCTCGCGTGGCAGGCTGCCGTCGTCGGGGGGGTGCTCATCTACGTCCGCTACCTCCTGCACCACGCGCTGCTCGAGGAGGCCGCGCACATGGGCTACGCCGAGACCGTGTGCCCCAACTGCCACGCCCACATCGTCGCGTCGGGGTTCTGTCCCAGCTGCGGCATGGCGCTGACCGCCGCTCCGTCCTCGGTCAAGCGCGCACGCAAGCCTCGCGCCGATGCGCCGACGGGGGCTCGGGGCTGACGTTTGGCGCTCACCTGCGTTCGCTGTGGCACAGCAAACCCGGACGGCAATGCGTACTGCCAGGCATGTGGCACGCCGTTGAGTGCGCCGCCTGGTGTCACGACTGGAGCGCTTCCAGGTCCGCCACCTGGACCGCCTCCCGGGTACGTGAGCCCGTACTACGCACCGACGGCGCCTACCGCTCCCGTCCACCGCACGCCGTGGATGGTGATCATCGCCGTGGTCGTCGCGCTCACGATCGTCATGGCTGGGGTCGGGACGGCCCTCGCGATGCTCGGCAACCGCGGATCGCAGAACACTCCCAGCGGAGGTATCGCCGACATCCCCAGCCCCACGCCGGGCCTGACGCCAAGCCCCGTCGCCTCGCCGACCAGCACGCAGGCGGCGACAGGTCTGCAGACGAATGACGGTTTCAGTCTCACCGTCCCGAGCGGCTGGATCGTCGAGAGCAAGGACAACGAATCGATGGTGATTTCCGACCCCAACACCCAAGGGTCGGTCAGCGTGGCGAGCGGCGTGTCGATACCGGCGCAGACGGCGCAGCAGAACAAGGACACCGTCGACAGCACGCTCCGGAGCAAATATCCGGATACGAAGGCCTGCCCGAGCTCAAAAGCGACCACGAGCACCTTCAGCGGCGCAAGCGGGATCTCGTGGACGCTGTGCTTCACCGTCACCGGAGGCGCGAACTCGGTGGCCGCCGCGGCCTCGCTGTTCGCCGGTGCGAATGCGAGCGGCACGGTCTACTACCTCGTGATGGTGCTCACCAGCCAGACCAACCTGCAGAGCTACCTCAACCTGTCCAGGCCGGTCGTGCAGAGCGTGCACTGGAAGCTGTCGTAGGCCAGGCGGGAGGGTTGGTGTAGGGGGCGCTAGGGACGCCCCCTACGCTCTTGGGGGAAAGGCCCGAGGTGGTATCGGGTGCCCCTAAAGATGACTTCGACCCCTCACAGCAGACTGAGACGAACCTTGGAAATCGCTGTGATTGCGTGCGCGCTCGCGGCGTGCACGTCCGGGCCGGCGACCCTCCAGCCCGCCGGGCCAGGCTGGCCGATGTTCAGGGGCGACCTGGCGCGCGACGGTCATCCGCCGGGTGCAACGCTCGACGCGAGGGGGGCCCGCCGGCTTGGCCTCGCCTGGCGGGTGAAGCTCGATGGCGCCGTGGACGGAACGCCGGCGGTGGCGGGCGGAGCCGTGGTCGTGGGGAGCTTCGGCGGCACGCTGGCCGCGATCGACGCGGGAACCGGGTCGACGCTCTGGACGAAACGGGGACTCGGCGCAATCGCTGACTCGCCCGCGATCGATGGCAAGCGCGTGTATGCGGGGACGCTGACCGGCCACGTGTTCGCGTTCGACCTCTCGAGCGGACATCAAGTTTGGGATTGGACCGCCCCGCCTGACGCCGCCGTGTGGGCATCCCCGGTCGCGTACCGCGACCTCGTGATCGTGGGCGTCGCGTCGCCCTACGGAGACACCCCACTCGTCGCCGGCCGCCTCTACGGCCTGAATGCGACGACGGGGCTGATCCGCTGGACGGCGTGCGTGGAGGATGGGTGCGCACCCGGCGGCGGCGTGTGGTCGACACCCGCGATCGACTCGACCGGCACGGCGTTCGTCGGTATCGGCAATCCCTCCGACGGCGTGCTTGCCTTCGATCCGATGACGGGCGGGCGCAAGTGGCTGTCGGCGCTGTACGCCGACCAGAGCCGCGACCTCGACGTCGGCGCCTCGCCTGTCGTGCTCACGCTCAACGGCAAAGAGGCCGTCGCGCAGGCGACCGTCGAGGGAATGTTTGCGGTACTCGACGCCGCCACGGGTTCGGTGCTGTGGTCGAGCGAGCTCGTCGCGGGCACGGCGGTGCACGGATTGATCGCATCGCCCGCCTACGACGGGACGAGCATCTACGTGGGCTCGGCGAGCCCGCCGACGGGGATTCTTGCGCTTCAGCCATCCGACGGCGCCGTGGTGTGGCGGCACGGCACGGATCAGCCTGTCTACTCGGCGCCCGCGGCGGGCAAAGACGTGATCGTGTTCGGCACCGGCGCGGTTTTTGGAGAACTAGGCTCTGGGTCGGTGATCGCACTCTCGAGCGCCGACGGGCAGGTGCTCTGGAGCTACGACGCGCATTCGGCGGTGCGGAGCGGGGCGGCCGTGTCCGGCGACCTGGTCGTCATCGGTGATTACCGCGGCGAGGTGCTTGCGTTCCGGCCGAAGCCTTAGTGGCGCAGCCGCACAAAGGGTGCTTAGATTCCTGCGTCTCGATTGGGGGTTTTGCTAGGAGGTGCTCGGATGAGGGTCCGCTTGTTTGCCCTGCTGTCTGGCCTTGCCCTGTGGGTCATCGCGGCCGCACCTGCGTCCGCTGAAGGCCAGGACCATACCTACCTCGCGCTCGGGGACTCGGTGGCCTTTGGCACCAACCCGCTTCTCGACCCGCGCAACGCCAACAACTTCATCGGCTATCCGGCGATCGCCGGCAAGGCGCTCGACATGAACGTCGTCAACTCGGCATGTCCTGGAGAGGCGACAGGGAGCTTCATCAGCCTGACCGGTCTCGACAACGTCTGCCGGCCGTACCGCGCGGCGTTTCCACTGCACACGTCTTACACGGGGACGCAACTTGCGTTCGCGGTGGACTTCCTCAAGCACCATCGCACGACACGATTGGTCACGCTCGGCCTCGACGCCAACGACTTCTTCCGACTCACCAGCGGGCCGGGGAGTCCGTGGCCGCCGTCGACCTGCTTCACGCCCGACCTCACCCAGTACTTCGCGACCTGCGCGGTCCAGAACCTGACGACGATCTTCGCCGCGATCCGCGGCGCTCACTACCACGGTCTGATCGTCGTCGTGCTGTACTACGCGCTCAACTACGGTGACCCGCAGAGCGTGTTCGTGACCCACGATCTGCTGAACCAGGCCATGATCACGGCCGGCACACCGTTCGGGGTTCGCTTCGCCTCCGGTTTCAAGGCTTTCAAGGCCGCCGCGGCGCCCTTCAACGGCGATTCGTGCAAGGCCGGCTTGCTCATCGTGCTGTCCACCTCGCCGCTTTCCTGTGACGTGCACCCGACCCCCAAGGGCCGCGACCTGCTCGCGAAGGCGGTCGTCAGGGCCGTCGAGGGTGACGAAGACTAGGGCGACCTAGGACTGCGAGGCCAGCGGCAGCTCCACCTCGAAGGTGGCACCGCCGCCGCTGGTCTCCTCGACCTTCACCCGGCCGCCGTGCGCGGTCACGACCGCGCTGACGATCGATAGCCCCAGCCCAGCCCCTCCGCTGTCGCGGCTGCGGCTCGGGTCCGCGCGATAGAAGGGCTCGAAAATACGCTGCTTGTCTTCGTCTCGAAGTCCTGGGCCATGGTCGGACACGGTCAAACGCGCGGTTCCGTTCTCGGTCGTGACCCGGATCTCGATCGGTGACTTCGCGGGGGTGTGTACGAGCGCGTTGCGAACCAGGTTGCCCAGCATCTGGCGCAGCCGGAGCTCGTCGCCGGAGACGATCGCGGGTCCGGACGCGTTCAGCGTGATCTCGCGCTGTGGCGAGACCGCGCGCGCATCGTCGGCGGCGTCGCCGGCGATTGTCCGCAGGTCGAGCGGCTTGGTCTCGAGCGGCCGGCCTTGATCGAGCCGGGCGATGAGCAGCATGTCATCGACCAGCGCTGACATGCGGACCGACTCCTCCTCGATGCGCCTGCGGGCAAGTTCCCCGTCCGTCGGCGATTGGGAAGCGCCACGCCGCAGCATCTCCGAGTAACCCCGCACCGAGGTGAGGGGAGTGCGCAGCTCATGCGAGGCGTCGGCGATGAAACGCCGCAGGCGTTGTTCCGACGCTGTGCGCTGCGCAAAAGCAGCTTCGATCTGGCTGAGCATGGCGTTGAGCGCAAGTCCGAGGCGGCCGATCTCGGTTCTGGGTGTCGCGGGCTCGACGCGCCGGCTCAGGTCACCGGCGGCGATTTGACCGGCGACGGCTCCCATTCTCTTCAGCGGTCGGAGGCCGATCTCGATGATCAGGAACGCGAGGATCGCCGTCCCGGCCACCACGCCGACGCTGATGAGCGCTTCGGAGAGCAGCAGTCCACGTAGGGTCGACTGAATGTCATTCAAGGGGACCGCCAGGACGATGTAGTTTCCGGCGAAGCGTCCCTCCGGCCAGTCGGTCATTCGAAACTGCGTCTTGCCATCCGAGCCCTGGACGGTAAAGGGTGTTGCGGGTATGTCAGGTCCGGCGTTGGGCAGGCTCTTGGGCAGGTTTGGCGTCACGGCGGAGGTGACCGTCCCGAATCCCTGGCCGACAACTTTGACGTCGAGCACCTGGCCGTTCGATCCCAAGAGCTCGGCCACCGTTCCGACCGGAAAGGCGGTGTGCTGAATCGGTCCGCGGCTCGGCGCTCCAAGCGTGTTCGCGACCTCGTCCACACCCGCCTTCAGCTCATTGTCGACGCGACTGATGAGGAAGTTTTGCAGCGAGACGTAGGTCGCGATGTTGGCGACGAGCAGCCCCAATACAACAAGAGAGATCACGCCGATCAGGAGCCGCCCCCGGAGCGACAGGCTCACTTCCTTGGCGTTCGGAGCACGTACCCCACGCCGCGCACGGTCTGGATCAGCGCGGGATCGTAGCGGTCGACCTTGCGCCGTAGATAGCTGATGTAGGTCTCCAGCACGCTTGCGTCGCCGCCGAAGTCGTAGTGCCAGACGTGGTCGAGGATCTGCGAGCGGGTCAGCACGCGGCCGGCGTTGATCAGCAGGTAGCGCAGCAGCCGGTACTCGGTGTTGGTGAGGTCGACGACGTGACCGTTGCGCCGCACCTCGTGCGCCTCGTCGTCGAGCTCGAGGTCGGCGAGGGAGAGCTTGCCGGTCTCCGAGTCGTTGCCGTGCCGGCGGAGCACGACCCGCACGCGCGCCATCAGCTCTTCGATGCTGAAAGGCTTGGTGACGTAGTCGTCGCCGCCGATGGTCAGTCCGTGCACCTTGTCCTCGGTGGCGTCCTTGGCCGTCAGAAAGATGATCGGGATCTTGTTGCCCGAGTTGTTGAGCCGCTTCAGGACCTCCATGCCGTCGATGTCGGGAAGCATCACGTCGAGGATGACCAGCGAGGGCGAGAACTGAGACACCGCGCTCAGTGCCCCCCGGCCGGTGGCGGCTGTCTTGACGTTGAAACCCTCATAGCGCAGCGCCATGGCGACGAGCTCGGTGATGTTTGGCTCGTCGTCCACGACCAGGACCCGAGCACCGTCCTTGTTCACGCCGCTCACTCTGATCGAGTTTGCTGGGAAATTGCTCAGAGAACCTTGGGGAGCAGCTTCGAATCGTCTGGCAGCGGCCAACGCGCCGTGCGCCGAATGCGGCCGTCCTGTCCGACCAGCCGCGCCGCCAGCCCCTGCTCCTCGAGCCACGTGATGGCCCTGCCGCCCTTCACGATTGCGGCAGTCGACGCGATGTTGGCGTCCACGCAGCTGGCCGCTGCCACGGTCGCCGTCCGCCACGGTCCGTCGACCGGCAGCCCGGTGTCCGGGTCGATGATGTGATGCAGCACCACCCCGCCGCGCGTCCAGCGGCGGACGGTGGTGCTCGAGGTTGCGATACCACCGTCGACGATGCTCACCGTCTCCTCGACGTCCTCGATCCGCGCGCCGCTGTCCTCGCTGGCCTGGACCAGCCACCCGCCCGACGGAGGGTCGCCGGCCACAGAGATGTCGCCACCGAGGCTGACCAGCACGCCGCCGCCCCCGCTCGCTTCGAACGCCGCCTCGGCCGCAAGGTCCGCGGCGAGGGCCTTGCCTGTGGCGCCCAGGTCGACGAGGACGCCCCGTGGGACGAGCACCGTCCGCGCGGCGGCGTTGAAATGAATCGCCCGCCACCCCGGGATCCGATCGGCGACCAGGCGGAGGGCTCGGTCGCTGCGCGCGATCGACTCGAAGTCCGAGTCGTAGCCGGTCACCTGGAGCGCGTGGCCGATGGTCGGGTCGACCGCGCCGTCCGTCAGCTCGGCGCCGCGAAGCGCAGTTTCGATGGCCTGGGCCAGCAAAGGGCTGACCTTGACGACCCTGTCGGGCATCGCGTTGAGCCGGCTCAGCTCGCTGTCCTCGCGGAAGCGACTCGCCGCCAGGTCGATCGCGGTCATCACTTGGTCGACCGCCACCTTGGCGGAAGCCAGCGAGCGCGGCTCAGTGACGATCACGCGCAGCGAGCAGCCGAGGGCTCGATCGTCGACGATGCCGAGGACGCTCGCGGTCATCTCGGCGTCGGCATCCGGCGCAGCGCGATCGCGAGCACCGGGCAGTCCTCCACGGCGCGCTGGGCGAGGGGGAGAAGGTGCGCCGGCAGTGGGCCGTTCGTGAGGATCGGGTAGCCCCAGTCGTCGAGCCGGATCAGCTCGGGCAGCAGCTCGGCGCAGAGTCCACGTCCATCGCACTTGATCCGATCCACCACCAGCTGCAGGTCGCGGCTCATGCGCTTTGCCTCGCGTCGTGTGCGCGGTGGCCGGCGAAGTCGTCCGCGAACACGGTCAGCGCCGAGGACAGGAACAGGACGGCGCCGTCGGGATGCTTGCAAGCGCCACGGCCGCGCACCTCTGCGGCCCAGCGGTGCAGTCGTTTCAGGTCGTCCGGGTTCGAGCCTCGTTCCGCCACCCGCGTGCATGCGTCGGCGAGCGCGCGGAGCCCGAAGAAACAGGGCCCGCATTGGGCCGAGCTCTCGGCGGCGAGATAGCGCATGATCCCGGCCGTGTCGCAGACCGGGCATCGGCTTATGGGCAGAAGGCCGATCACGCCGCATCCCAATCCCAGGCCGCGCTTTCGCATCGCGCTCGGATCGAGTGACATGCTCCACGCCTGGGACGCTTCGACCCACGTGCCGAAGTAGCCGCCGACGAGCACTGCCCTCGCGGGCCCGGCCAGGCCGCCGCCCATCTGGACGGCGTCGGCGATGGTTGTCTGGCTGTCGACCTCCAGCACTCCTGGCCGTGCGACTGCGCCGGCGATCGTGATCAGCGCGGTGCTCGGCGCCGTCCCCGTCCGGACCAACGAAGCGACGTGGGCGAGCGTTTCCACGTTCTGGACCAGGGTTGGCGCGTCGCCGACGCCGCGCTCGAATGGATACGGCGGCATGTTGGTCGGCGTGGCGATCCCCTCGTTGAGGAAGTGGACTGCGGCCGCCTCGGCACCTGCGACGTAGCGCGCGGGAGCCGCGGACACGCCCACCAGCGCGCGCTCGGGTTCGGGCCGTTGCGCGAGCGCGCGGAGCATGGCGTCCCGCGCCGCGTGGTGACGTTCGCCGATGTACAGAACGATCCGCCGCGCGCGCAGCACGCGAGCCGCGATGAAGGCGCCGTCGAGCACGAGGTGGGGGCGCGCGGCCATCAGCACGCGGTCCTTCTTGCTCCGCGGCTCGCCCTCCGCGCCATTGACGACGATCACCGCGTTGCCGCGGGACCGCTGTGCGACCGCACGCCACTTCGTGGCGACGGGAAAGCCGGCGCCGCCGCGCCCGACCAGTCGGAAGCGCTCGATCGCGTCGATGAGCCTGCGGTCGACGTCGGGCAGCGGACTCGATGTGTCCGGGGCGCCCAGCAGGGCCATCACCGCGCCTCCCGCCGGTCGACGGACGATTGAAAGTCGGCGCGAGCGGCAGCGAGAGGGTCGGTCCAACCGGCGCTGATCCTCAGCACGATCGCGATCCCCACCGCGGCGACGCAAGCGGCCGTGATCGCAAGCATCCACGCCGACAACGTATCGGTGCCGGTGCCCAGGCCGTGGACGACGCCGACCGGCCACGCCGCGTACGTCAGCCAGTGAATCGCCCTCCACGCGCGGTGGCCGAGGACTCCACGCACCAGGCTCGTGATCACGATGGCGGCGAGCAGCTCGAACGAGATGACGCCGAGACCGAGCCAGAGCCTCCGGTAGTAGGACGAGAACGGAATGAGGGCGGCCGCCCAGCCGAGATTGGTGAATGGATCGACGACCGCGGTGACGATGTGCAGGACCAGGAAGACGACGGTCAGGAGCGCGAGGTTGCGATGCAAAGCCGTGGTGAGAAATCGCGGCCAGCTTGCGCTCTGCACGCGTAGCGTGGAGAGGATGCCCAGCACCACGACCGTGCTGAGCAGGATCAGCGTGACGGCTCCGGCCCCTCGCGTCGTGTACCAGAGGATGCTGTTGGACACGTGGTCAGGAGCCGCCCGTGACAGCCACTCCTGCTCCGTTGGAGGAGCTGACCCCGCTCGACGGCTGAATCGAGCCACTTGAAGAGCTGGACGTCGACGATGTGCTGCTGGATGTGGTCGCCGCGCTGGTTGAGCTCGCGGGGGCCGAGGAACCCGGAATCGTGGCGGCGCTCACCGCGCCGAAAACGCCAACGCCGGCGATCGCGCCCAGCGCCGCTCCGATGGTGAGGCGGTTCAAGCTCCGCATCGCGGAGTCACGTCCCCTGGTCCTCGCCTCGATCTGTCCTTTGCTGTTCATAACGGTTAAGTGTGTGGGGCCGGGCTGAACCGAACCTGGGCCCCGGCTGAGAGGTCGCTGAGAGTTACAGCGATAACGCTGCGTAGACTTCTCGCGTTACAGCCGCGCCCCCGTAGCTCAGGGGATAGAGCAGGACGGTCCTAACGTCAAGGTCGGGGGTTCGATTCCCTCCGGGGGCACTTTCTGCGATGTGCTGATTCGGCTGAAGCACGACAAAAGCGTCCCGCATGATGCCTGTCGTTGGTTCGGCTGATGCCTTACAGGCGTCCCGGCTGATACCTGACACTCCCGCGCATGAGGGAGCTGAGCGTGACTGAGCAAAGGTACAAA
>DATIOJ010000085.1:0-11140 GCA_035473355.1 Candidatus Limnocylindrales bacterium | reverse complement strand
CCGGGACGGCGCCCGGCGTAACGTCTGGCCCGGAAACGGTACGTACGAGTACCAGAGCGTTGTAGCCCAAGGAGCGGCGGACCAACATGATTTCGTTCGAGCTGAGCGACGAGCAAAAAGAGATCCGCGACTGGGTGCACAGCTTCGCCGAGAAGGAGATCCGCCCGGTCGCCCACCAGTACGACGAGTCCGAGGAGTTCCCCTGGCCAATCGTCAAGAAGGCTGCGGAGGTGGGGCTCTACGGCACCGACTTCCTGCAGCAGACCTACGGCGACGGCACGGGCATCATGCCGGCCCTGGTCGCCGAGGAGCTGACCTGGGGCTGTGCCGGCATCGCGCTTGCCATCCAGGGCACGGGGCTGCCGGTGGCCGCGATCTTCTCCCAGGGCACGCCCGACCAGATCTCGACCTGGATCCCCGCCTGCTTCGGCACCCCCGACAAGCCTGCCCTGGGTGCCTTCGCCGTCACCGAGCCCGACGCCGGCTCGGACGTGTCGTCCATGAAGACCCGCGCGATCCGCCAGAACGGCGACTGGGTCATCAACGGCCAGAAGGTCTTCATCACCAACGGCGGTATCGCCGACGTCCACGTGGTCGTCGCGGCGGTGGAGCCTGAGCTCGGCACCCGCGGCCAGGCGAGCTTCGTGATCGGCCCGGGGACGAAGGGCCTGCGCATGGGCAAGAAGGAAAAGAAGATGGGGATCCGCGCCTCGCACACCGCGGAGGTGCTGCTCGAGGACTGCAGGATTCCGCTCGAGAACGTGCTGGGAGGCATCGAAAAGCTCGAGGCCAAGCTGGCGCGGGCGCGCGAGGGAACCCACCAGCGTTCCTCGGTCGCGTTGAAGACGTTCGAGCTGTCGCGGCCGATCGTGGGTGCCCAGGCGTTGGGCATCGCGCGCGCGGCGTTCGAGTTTGCGCTGCAGTACGCCAAGGAGCGGCGGCAATTCGGACGCGCGCTGATCGAGAACGAAGCGATCGCCTTCATGCTGGCCGACATGGCGACCGAGATCGAGGCGACGCGAGCCCTGATCTGGCGCGCGCTGTGGGAAGGCCGGAGCGGCGGCGAGTTCAAGAAGGCCGAGGGCTCGATGGCCAAGCTGAAGGCCGGCGAGGTGGCGGTGAAGGTCACCGAGCAGGCGATCCAGATCTGCGGCGGCTACGGCTACATCCGCGACTTCCCGGTCGAGAAGTGGCACCGCGACGCCAAGATCTACACGCTCTTCGAAGGCACCAGCGAGATCCAGCGCCTGGTCATCTCGCGCGCCCTGGCGGCCTCGTAACGCACGTGGCGGTACCGGCTGCGCAGATGCGGCGGGACGCGAGGGTCGAGCGGCGCCGGCTCCGGATCGTCGAGGCGGCCCTGGCGCTTTTCGCCGGGCGCGGCTACACGGTCACATCGGTCGACGAGATCGTGACCCGGGCGCGCGTTTCGAAGTCCGCCTTCTACGAGTTCTTCGAGTCCAAGGAGCATTGCTTTCGCGAGCTGCTGAGGCAGGAGGGCGGCGCCCTGATGCACGACGTGCTGACCGACGCGGCGACCGGCCACGACCACCACGAGCGGCTGCGGCTGGGCATCACGCGTTTCGTGAGCTCCTGCTTCGAGCGATCCGACGTGGCGCGGCTCTTGATCGTGGAGTCGGTCGGCCTGAGTCCGGACGTGGAGGCCGTGCGCCACGAGCTCCAGGCGCGGTTTGCCGACGCGGTGGCCGAAGAGGTCCGCCACGCCATGACCCACGACGCGTTTTACGCCGACAAGGACCCGGTCGTGTTCGGGCGGGCCGTGGTGGGCGGGGTGAGCGACGCGGTGGGCTACTTCCTCACCCATCCAGGTGTGGACGCGGACTCGTTGGCGGCCAGCCTCTGTCGGGTCTTCGCCCCCTGAGGCGTTAGCGCCTCAGAGATTCAGGAGCCGCAGGCCGAGCAGAACGATCGCCACCGCGATCAAGGCCACGCCCGCGGCCCGCTCCGAGCGCTCGCGCAGCCGTTCGCCGAGGCGCGCGCCCACCCGCATGCCCACCTGCGCCGCGGCGAAGGCCTGCACCGCGATCCAGACGATCGCCAGGACGACTGGCAGGCGCAGCAGCCCGGCGCTGACGCCGACCGTCAGCTCGTCGACGCTGATGCTCAGGCCGAGGTCGACGATCGCAAGGCCCCGTGCGCGGGCCACCATGCCCAGCCGGCGTTCCTCTGCTTCCTCGTCCTTACCCGGCCGCAGCAGGAGCAAGCCGGCCAGGGCGAGGAACGCGATGCCGGCGTAGCCCGCCCAAGAGCCAATGAGCCGGCCGGCGACCTGGCCCAGCAGCATGCCCGCAATCGGCATGCCGGCCTCGAACAGCGTGAAGACGAGGCTGACGCGCAGGCGATGTCTGGCCTCGAGCCCGGCGACTCCCAGCGCGGCTCCCAGGGCAAAGGTGTCGAGGCCGAGGGGGAGGAGCAGGGCGGCGGTGAGGGGGACCTGACGCACCGGGGCTCAAGCTTAACAACCGCCTGGGTTGCAAGCCGAACGCGCGTTCGGTATGATAGCAGGACAAACATGCGTACGCTGGCGACCCAGGTCAAGTTGCGGCGGCTGATCCGGACCTCGTCTGAGGCCTGGAACCGGCTCGCGTCGGATCCGCTCGAGCGTATCCGCGCGGGGTCGGTCGTCGATCGGCTCCTGGAGCTGGCCGCGGAGGTCCGCGACGCCTGGCAGCGGGAGAACCTGAGCCGGGCGCTAGAACCTGCGCTCGAGCACTACGTCAGCGACTCGCTGCGATCGGCGGAGCTGGCGATCTCCGGGCTCCAGCAGGGCGGCGCCGACCTGGAGCTGCTGCGGGGGGACTTCGAGGCGGCGGCACTGCCGCTGGAGATCTTCCTGCGCGGGCTGAACGCGGAACCGGCCCTCCAGCGCTCGGCCTAAAACGCCAAATATCCGTTGAATATGGCGTCTTTGGCGCCAAAACCGCCAAATGCCGCTGCCTCAGGGCAAAGTCATCCAGAGCATGTGCTCGGGAGAACAGTCATTATCAGCAGCAACCAGGCTGGACGCCGACCGGTCCGGGACGGCCCTCCCCACCGACGCGACACCTTCCCGGCCGAGGCCTAGACTCCAGTGGTGCGCGAAGTCGCCCTACTGGCGGTCACTGTCCTGGGCGTTGTCTGGATCTTGGCGGTCTGTTTCGGAATCCTGGCCCGCGGACTCAAACTGACCGGACGGCGAGACTGGGTCGGCGGCATGGCTCGCGTCTGCGCGACGATCGACCTCCTGTCGCCTTAGCGCGCCCCCAGCCGCATAGCCTTCTCCAGCTTGGCCCGTTCGATCTTTCCCTCCGCCACGACCCGTCCGTCGAGCAGGAGCACCGGGACGCGCCAGTCGTAGAGGTTGTGGAGCTCGTCCTCGGCGTCGACGTCCCTCAGCTCAGGCTCGTGGCCCAGCGAGCGGAGCAGGTCCAGGGCCTGGTCGCAGAGGTGGCAGCCCCGGCGCGTCACCAGGACCAGGCTCAAGCCATGGCGCCCCGGCTAGCCTGGCAGGCGGAGCGTCCTCCCCGCCTCGATCTGCGGGCCCTCCAGCCCATTCGCCTGCTCGATGTCCACGACACGGTCCCGGACATCATCCCCCGGATAGCGCTGCGCGGCGATCGACCACAGCGTGTCGCCCGGCTGCACGACCACCGTGCTGTATCTCGCGGGCGTGCTGCCGTGGGCCGCCACAGCCATGCCCAGGCCGGTCAGCACAACTGTGCCGGCGACCAGGAGCGCCTGCAGCCCGAGGCGAAGGCGGCCGCCGGCACGGTTTGCCCGCCAAGGTTTGATTCCGTAGCCGGCGGCGTACATACGTTCGTCAGAATAGCGAACGCGCGTTCGGCTGTCAAGGCTGCGAACAAAAGTTTGCAAGAGCCGCGCGGAGGTGCTAGCATGGCCTCCACGTCCCTCACCACGCTTTGGAGAAGAACACGAAATTGACCGAACAACTGACCGAACGGCAGACCCGGATCCTCGAGTACATCCGATACGTCACCAAGACGCGCAACTATCCGCCCAGCGTCCGCGAGATCGGCGAGGCGGTAGGCCTGAGCTCGAGTTCGACCGTGCACAACCACCTCAACCAGCTCGAGCGGCGAGGGCTGATCAAGCGCGATCCGAGCAAGTCGCGCACGGTCCAGCTGGTCGCCGACGCTGAGCTCGACCAGCAGCGCCGCAACGCCGTGTCGGTGCCGATCGTCGGCAACGTCGCCGCCGGCACCCCCATCTTGGCCGAGCAGAACATCGAGGACCACATACTCCTTTCCCCCGAGCTGGCCAAGGACGGTTACTTCCTGCTGCGGGTCCGGGGCGACAGCATGATCAACGCCGGCATCTTCGACGGCGACATGGTGCTTGTCCGCCCCCAGCACGAGGCGACCAATGGATCGATCGTGGTCGCCTTGGTCGACGGAGACGCCACGGTCAAGCGCTTCGAGCGGAGCAACGGCCACGTCAAGCTCATCGCGGAAAACCCCGCTTACGAGCCGATCGTGACCGCCAACATCAGCCTGGTCGGCGTCGTCCGGGGCGTGATCCGGCTCTTCCGCTAGGCACGATCGGCGCCTGCAAGGCGCCCTCGGCGAAGTCGGCGAAGCGGCGGGCGGCGTGCCGAGGCGCCCAGCCCCAGGCCAGCGTGCCCCGCTCGACGTACTCCGTGCGGTCGACCCCGCCGATCCGGCGCAGTTCGGCGAGCACTGACTCGCGCCCGTACGGCACCAGGATCTCGAGCGGAACGGCGTCGCCGCGACTGATCCGGTCGATCGCCGCCAGCATGTCGGGCAGTCCTGCCCGTTGGGTCGCCGAGATGGGCACCGCCTCGGGGTAGCGGCGAGCAAGGGCGGTCACGGCCCGGCGCCGCGACGCGGGGCCAAGGAGGTCGACCTTGTTCAGGACGACGACGCGAGGCTTGTCGCTGGCCCCCAGATCGCTCAGGACCTCTTCCACCGTCCGGGCCTGCTCCTCCACCGCCGGCGAGCTCAAGTCGAGCACCTGGATGACCAGGTCGGCTTCAGTGACCTCCTCGAGCGTGGCGCGGAAGGCGGCCACCAGGTCAGTCGGCAGCTTCTGGATGAAGCCGACCGTGTCGGTGAGCAGCAGCCCTCGGCCGGCCGGCAGCTCGAGCTTGCGCGTGGTCGGGTCGAGGGTCGCGAAGAGCTTCTGCTCGGCCCTCACGCCGGCACCCGTCAGGACGTTGAGCAGCGTGGACTTCCCGGCGTTGGTGTAGCCGACTATGGCTGCCGTCTCCAGCTCTGCCCGGCGGCGGCCCGTGCGCTGCTGGTGTCGCTGGTTCCGCACCTGCTCGATCTCCCGGTCGAGGTCGCGAATCCGCTTCCGGATGCGCCGGCGCTCGACCTCGATCTGCTGCTCGCCGAAGCCACCGCGCGCCCCCACCCCACCTCGCCGGCCGCCGACCTGCCGGTCGTATGCATAGGCGCCGATGAGCCGGGGCAGCAGGTGGTGCAGTCGCGCGGCTTCGACCTGCAGGCGGCCTTCGTGGGTTCGCGCGTGCTGGGCGAAGATCTCGAGGATGATCTCGGTACGGTCCAGCACCCTCGCCTTGACCGCCAGCTCGAGGTTGCGCTGCTGGCGCGGGCTCAAGTCCTCGTTGCAGATCACCACGTCGAATTCGCCCTCGAGCTTCATGTCGCGCAGCGATTCGACCTTGCCCATCCCGATGAAGTGAGCGGGGTCGATCGCGGAGCGCCGCTGCACATCTGAGCCAACGACCTCGGTGCCCGCCGTGCGCGCGAGGTCGGCCAGCTCGGCCATCTGCTCGCGCACCGTCTCGGCCTCCGTCCCGGGGAGCAGGATGCCGACCAGGTAGACCCGCTCCCGCGGCGTCCTGGTTGTGATCAGAGCGTGAGCTGCCTCATCCGTGACATCGCCTGCTCGAGGCGGGCGTCGGGCGCCGTGACCGAAAGCCGGAAGTACCCCTCGCCGTGCGCCCCAAAACCAACACCGGGTGTGATGTTCACCCCGACCTGGTCCAGAACGTGCGTCGCAAATCGAATCGAGTCATAGCCCGGCGGCACGGGCGCCCATACATAAAACGTCGCGCGCGGGGGTTTGATGTGCCAGCCGATGCTGTTGAGCGTGTCGGCGACCAGGCGGTGACGTCGGGCGTAGACCTCGCAGGCCGCTCGCGTCTCCTCCTCTCCCCCGTTGAGCGCTTCGATCGCCGCCCACTGCACCGCCGGGAAGATGCCGGAGTCGATGTTGGTCTTGAGCTGTCCGATCAGGTTCACGAGGTCCGCCCGGCCGCACACCCATCCGATTCGCCAGCCGGTCATGTTGTATGTCTTGGAGAGGGAATGAAACTCGAGGCCGATCTCCTTCGCCCCGGGGATCTCGAACAGGGTCAGCGGTCGGTAGCCGTCGAAGGCGATCTCCGAGTAGGGCGCGTCGTGGCACAGGACTATGTCGTTGCGCCGGCAGAATTCGACCGCGCGCTCCATGAACTCGCGATCGGCGGTGGCGGCGGTCGGGTTGTTCGGATAGTTCAGCCACATCAGGCGGGCCCTCTTGGCGACATCCGTCGGAATCGCGTCAAGGTCGGGCAGCCAGTGGTTCTGCGCAGTGAGCGGCATGATGTGAGGATCCGCGCCGGCCATGATCGCGCCGGTCACGTAGACGGTGTAACCGGGGTCGGGCGCGAGCACCACGTCGCCCGGGTCGACGAGCGCGAGAGGAACGTGACTGATCCCGTCCTTCGACCCCAGCGTGGGCAGGATCTCCGTTGCTGGATCCAGCTCGACGCCGGCGCGCTCGGCGTACCAGCCCGCGATCGACTCGCGTAGCTCCGCCAGACCGAAGTATGACGCGTAACGGTGATTCGTTGGATCGGCCGCAGTCTCCTGCAGCACGCTCACGATGCGGCCGGGCGTCGGCAGGTCCGGGTCGCCGATACCCAGCGAGATGACGTCGACGCCCGCCCGCCTCTTCTCCTGGACCTTACGGTCGATCTCGGCAAACAGGTACGGAGGAATCCGACCCAGGCGCTTTGCGCCCGCCACGGTCTTACTCATTCAGGATGTTGAGAATACCGGGCAGCGGATCGGGCTCGATCTTGAACCATCTGACGCGGTCGTCGCGCCGCCACCATCCCAGCTGCCTTCGCGCATAGCGTCGATTGGAGCGGGCCATCGCGAGCGGAAGCTCGGAGACCGTGAGCCGGCCGCGGATGTACGCGACCGCCTCTGCATATCCGATGCCCGTCAGCACGGCGGCCGTCGGCGGCACGCCCGAGTCCAACGCCGCCTGGGTTTCGGCCACGAGACCACGCTCGACCTGATGATGGCTGCGCTCCTCGAGCCTGCGATCGATCACGTCGAGGCTCGCGGTCAAGCCGATGCGCACCGGCCTCCAGAAGGGCGGCGTGCGCGTGCGAAGGCGTCGCAGCGGCGGCCCTGCCGCATCGATGATCTCAAGTGCCCGGATGACGCGCACCGGGTTGCGCAGGTCGACTCCAGGATCGGGGTCGATCGCGAGCAGTCGCTGCCGCAAGTCCGCCAGGTCGATGTGCGCGAGCCCGGCGCGGAGCGCGGGGTTCGGTGGAATGCCCGTCAGCGTGAATCCATCGCACAGCGCGTCGACGTAGAGCATGGTTCCGCCTTCCACGATCGGCATGCGGCGCCGCGCGATGATGTCGTCGATCGCGGCTCGCGCACCCTGCACGTACTGCGCGGCGTTGAACGTCGCCGCGGGGTCGACGAAATCGATCATGTGATAGCGCACCCGTCTGCGGTGCTCGAGAGTCGGCTTGTTGGTTGCGATGTCGAGTCGTTCATAGACCTGGCGCGAATCGGCGACGACAACCTCGCCGTCGAGCCTCAGCGCCAGCTCATAGGCCAGCTGAGACTTGCCGATCCCTGTCGGTCCAACGATGACGGCGACGTTAGGTGTAGGCGTCAGTAGTTGCGTCGGAAGTGACGCGTCAGCTCCTGCCACTCGACCAGGAGCCTGGTCGGGCGTCCGTGGGGGCATGTGATCGCCTCCTCCGCCGTCTCGAGGTCCGCCAGCAGGCGCCGCTGCTCTGCCACGTCCAGCACGTCGCCGAACTTGACGGCCGAGTGACACGCGAGCGCCGCGGCCGCCTTGGCCATCGCACCATCGCCCCTGTTCTCGGCCAGCGCGGCAAGCGTCTCCTGGATGGCGGCTGTCGCCCGGCCGGCCGGCAGCTCGACTGGGACCGCTGTGATGCGGAGGCTGCGCGGACCGAACTCCTCGTACTCGAGTCCGAGGTTGGCCAGCTCCTGGCGATGATCGGCGGCCGCCGCGATGAGAGCGGGCTCGACGTCCAGGGCTTGCGGGATAAGCAGCGGCTGGCTTGCGCCGCGGCCGCTGCGCAGGCGTTCGAGGAGGCGGTTGTAGAGGATGCGCTCGTGGGCGGCGTGCTGGTCGACCAGAACCAGGCCGTGTGGGCCCTCGGCAACGATATAGCCCGGTCCCACCTGCCCCACAGGCCGGAGCAGCCCGCCGGCTGGGTGGCCGTTGGTCTCCGGCGCCGCGACCGCCGCCGGCGCGTCGTGAAGGACCAGCTGGGGTCCGGCGACCATCGCTCCGGCCTGGACCATCGTGTCGGTGGGCCTGTAGCGGAAAGGATCGCTGCCGTCGAGGGCCGCGCGCACCGAGCGCTGCAGAGCAGCGAAGACCGCGCCCTCGTCGCGGAAACGTACCTCTCTCTTGGCCGGGTGCACGTTCACGTCGACGAGCTCAGGGTCGATGGCGATGTCGATGACCGCAACCGGGTGCCGGCCGCGCTCAAGCCGGCCCTGGTAGCACTCCTCGAGGGCGTAGATCAGTGAGCGCGCCGAGATCGGCCGGCCATTTACCGCCAGCACCATCGCGTCGCGGCTGCCGCGGCTGAGCCGCGGCTGGCTGACCATCCCCGCCACCAGGGGACCTGCCATCTCCAGCATCTCGGTCGCGACAGGAGCCCCGTACACGGCGGAGATCGCGCGCCGGCGGTCTCCATCGCCGGTGCTGCTTACCGCGGCCCGGCTATCGATCGTGAGGTGGAACCTTACATTTGGATGGAGAAGCGCGAACGCGCTCACCACCTCCTTGATGGCGGCCACCTCGGTCGCGTCGCTCTTCAAGAACTTCAGGCGCGCGGGCACGTTGCCGAACAGGTCGCGCACCTCGAGCGCGACGCCGGGCAGCAGCGGACCGCCACCCTGCTCGACGACCTCGCCGGCGCGGATCCGCAGAACTGCGCCGCCGCTGGCGCACTCGATGTCGGCGACGGCGGCGATGCTGGCCAGCGCCTCACCACGAAAACCAAACGATGCGATCAGGGACAGGTCGGCCAGGGTGGTGAGCTTGCTCGTCGTGTGCCGCACGAACGCGAGCGCCAGCTCCTCGGCCGGAATGCCCGCGCCGTCATCGCTGACGCGGATCGAGGTCTTCCCCGCGCCGCGGACATCAATGTTGACGCGGCGGGCGCCCGCGTCGAGCGCATTCTCGACGAGCTCCTTGACCACCGACGCCGGCCGCTCGATCACCTCGCCTGCCGCGATCGCGTCGGCCACCTCGGGCGAAAGCATCTGGATCACCGCGTCAACCTTGCCCTGAGCTGATAGAGCTTCTGGAGCGCCTCGAGCGGACTCAGCGATTCCGGGTCGATCGCCTCGAGCTCCTTGCGAATGGCGTCGGGAGCCATCTCCATGGGGAGGCCTAGCTGCTGCTCAGGCGGTTCGAGAGGCCGCTGCTGCTCGAGCTCGCCGAGCACCTGGCGGGCGCGGGCGATGACGCCAGACGGCAAGCCGGCGACGGCGGCGACGTGGATGCCGTAGGAGCGATCCGCACCTCCAGGGACCACGCGGTGCAGAAATCGGACGGTGTCGCCCTCCTCGAGGACCTCGACGCGCTCGTTGCGGACGCGGGGCAGCCGTTCGGCAAGCGCGGTGAGCTCGTGGTAGTGAGTTGCGAAGAGCGTCCGGCAGCCGAGCCTGGGCGCGTCGTGCAGGTGCTCGACGACGGCCTGCGCGATCGACACTCCGTCGTAGGTCGAGGTCCCCCTCCCCACCTCGTCGAGGATGACGAGGGAAGCCCGTGTCGCGTGGTTGAGGATGTACGCGGTCTCGGTCATCTCGACCATGAACGTCGACATGCCTGCGCTGATGTCGTCGTGCGCGCCTACGCGCGTGAAGACCCGATCCACGAGCCCGATGACGGCGCGCTCCGCCGGCACGAAGCTGCCGCACTGCGCGAGCAGGACGATGACCGCCGCCTGGCGAAGGTAGGTCGACTTGCCGGCCATATTGGGCCCGGTCAGGATCACGATCTGCGCGCCCGCTGCGTCGAGCTCGATGTCGTTGGGCACGAACACACCGGAGGGCAGACCGCGCTCGACCAGTGGATGTCGTCCCGCCTTGATGCTGAGGTGGAGTCCGGCATTCACCTCGGGCCGGCGCCAGCCGAGGTCGGCGGCCGCCGTCGCAAGACTGAGGATGGCGTCCACCATGCCAAGCGCCTGCGCGCTTGCCCTCAGCGCCGGGCCCGCTTCTGCGACGTCGCTGCACAACCCCTGCAGGATCTCGAGCTCGCGCGCCGCAATGCGCTCCTGCGCGCTCAGCACGACAGCTTCCTTTTCTTTCAGCTCGGGCGTGACGTAGCGCTCGCCTCCCGTGAGCGTCTGCTTGCGGACATAGTCGTCGGGCAGTGGGGCCGTGTTCGCGTGGCTGACCTCGATGTAGTAACCGAAGACCTTGTTGAAGCCGACCTTCAGCGACCGGATGCCCGACCGGCGCCGCTCCGACGCCTCGAGCCTGGCGATCCACTCCCGTGCGCCTTTCGACGCCTCTGATATCGCGTCCAGGTCCGCATCGAAACCGGGGCGGATCGCCCCACCCTCTCGAGCGTTGATGGGTGGATCGTCGACGAGAGCGCGGGCAAGCCTGGAGGCGAGCTCCGGAGCGCCGCCGACCTGGCTCGCGATCTCGCGCGTGACCAGCGCCTCAGAGGCACCAAGCGCATCGTGCACGGGCGGAATGGCTTCCAGCGAACGCCGAAGCATCGCTAGCTCCCGAGCGCTCGCGTGTCCCTGGGCGGCCCGCGCGGCCAGGCGTTCGAGATCACCGACAGGCCTCAGCACCTGCGCCCGACGATCCCGCAGGCCGGGAGCCGCGACGAGCTC
>DATIOJ010000084.1:0-1650 GCA_035473355.1 Candidatus Limnocylindrales bacterium | reverse complement strand
GTTCGCCGATGCCGCGCTCTTGGACGTCAAGCTCCGGATGACCGACCTGCGGCGCACGGTTTTCGAGCACTGTGCCTTCACCGGGGTGGACTTCAGCTACTCCGATCTGCGCGGCCTGCATCTGGACGGGTCGGCCTTGGTCTCTGTGAGGTTCGACCGGGCGGCGCTCGAAGGCGTCACGTTCCGGGACGCGACGCTGCGTGATGTGTCCTTCCGCGCTACGAGCAGGAAGTACCGCACCGCCATCCGCACGGTGGTCTTCGACGGGGCGCGGATGGACAAACTCACCTACGCCGGACTCAAGGGCATGGGTGCGGACCTGTCGAACGTGACCGTGGAATAAGGAGACTTCAGATGGAAGCGAACCACGCGACGATGCAGGTCCACGGATTGCGGAAATCCTATGAGAACCTGCACGTGCTCAAGGGTGTGGACTTCGACGTGGCCCGCGGAAGCATCTTCGCGTTGCTCGGTTCCAACGGCGCCGGCAAGACCACGATCGTGAGGATCCTCACCACCCTGCTCAAACCGGACAGCGGGACGGCGAGTGTCGACGGATTCGATGTCGTGTCGCAGCCGGCGCGGGTGCGGGAGTCGATCAGCCTCACGGGTCAATTCGCTGCGGTGGACGAGATTCTCACTGGCCGGGAGAACCTGATCATGATCGCCAAACTGCGGCACGTGAAGAGCGCGGGCGTGGTGGCGGACGATCTGCTCGGACGATTCGGCCTCGCCGATGCGGCCGGGCGCCGGGTGTCGACCTACTCAGGCGGCATGCGTCGTCGCCTCGACATCGCCATGAGCCTCATCGGCGACCCGCGGATCATCTTCCTCGACGAGCCGAGCACCGGCCTCGACCCGGAGGGCCGCATCGAGGTGTGGAAGGTGATCCAGGACCTCGCGGATAGCGGCACGACCGTGTTCCTGACGACGCAGTACCTCGACGAGGCCGAGAAGCTCGCCAACCGGATCGCGATCCTGCACGACGGCACGATCATCGTGTCCGGCACTTTGGAGGAGCTGAGGAAGCTGCTCCCGCCCGCAAAGGTCGAATACGTGGAACGGCAGCCCACCCTGGAGGAGATCTTCCTGGCGATCGTCGGAAGTGACAAGAAGGAACAACCATGAACACGCACGTCTTCAGTGACACGAGCGTGATGCTCGGGCGTTCGCTGCGGCACGTCACGCGCAGCACGGACACCATCATCACGGTGACGATCATGCCGATCGCCTTCCTGCTGTTGTTCGTCTACGTATTCGGCGGGGCCATCCGGACGGGCACCGATAACTATGTGAACTACCTGCTGCCCGGCATCCTGCTCATCGCGATCGCCAGCGGCATCTCCTATACCGCCTTCCGCCTGTTCAACGACCTGCAGAGCGGCATCTTCGAGAGATTCCACTCGATGCCGATCGCCCGCTCGTCGGTGCTGTGGGGGCACGTTCTGACCTCGCTGGTGTCCAACGCGATCTCGGTGGTGGCCATCGTCCTGGTGGCGCTCCTCATGGGCTTTCGCTCGTCGGCAGGGGGGCTGGAATGGCTTGCCGTGGCCGGCATCCTCGTCCTGTTTACGCTCGCGCTGACCTGGCTCGCAGTGATCGCCGGATTGTCGGCCAAATCCGTGGACGGGGCGGCCGCCTTCGCGTACC
>DATIOJ010000083.1:0-1653 GCA_035473355.1 Candidatus Limnocylindrales bacterium | reverse complement strand
CCGCGCGGCATCTGCCGCCGCCCGGGGCTATAGCTCAGTTGGGAGAGCGCCTGGATCGCACCCAGGAGGTCGCCGGTTCGAGTCCGGCTAGCTCCATGTTCAAAAGGTCCCGCAAAACGGGACCTTTTTGTTTGCTCGTATGTGCACCATCACCGCGGAAGATGCGAGCGCAGGTACCAGACGGGTACATGCGAAATCGGCATTCGCTCCCTCAGCCAGGCGCGAGCGTCTCGAGGTGGAGGCCTGGGGCGCCGCGGAAGATTCCGTCGTTCGAGACGAGCGGGATCCCCAGTCGGATGGCGGTGGCGGCGATCCATCGATCGGCGGTGTGCGCCTTCTGGGCGAGCGCGTGGCCAGTCGCCTCGCAGTCGGCGCGAAGCTGTGCGTAGACGGCGACGAGCTCGGGGCCGCTGTGGACGACCTCGACTCGATCGATCGTCGCTTCCATCCTGAGCATCCGCGCCTGGCCCCACCCTCGACGGATTGCGCCGTACCGGAGCTCCGCAGCCATCTGGAAAGAGATGAACGCCGGCCGACCGGTGATAACCGACGCGTAGCGCTCGGCCAGCCGCGACCCAGGGACAAGGTCCGCGCTGAAAACGTCCGTGTCGATGACGATCGGGCCGCGCGACCGGACCGAGCTCACGACTCAACGGCCGCCAGGAAGGCGACGCCCTCCTCCTCGCTGAGATCTTCAATCACCATCTCATCGTGCGGAGGCAGCGGACGAGCGCGGCGCAGCAGCTCCTCGACTGGTAGCTCGAGGTGCTCTTCACGGCTGTCTGGTGCGTGCGTCGACACGCCCCAAATATAGGCCGCTGCCGGGCGGCAGATCGCCTGATCGACCCAACCGGCAGCTCGACAGCCGGCGGTAGCTCGGCGCTTTCAGGAATCGACGTCCCCTATCACCACAGATCCAGCCGTGCGCACGGCGCGCCGTGCGTCCGCAATCGCGGCCTCCGCTTCCATCCGCGGCCTGTCCTCAAGCTCGTCGATCACGTGGCCATAGCGGGTCAGCGTCAAGCGCGCGTCGTGAGATTACGTTTGGTCGCCAATCCGATCGCCCGGTCCAGAGCGTCAACAGCGTGGAGGCGATCGTCCGTGAGATGCGCAGTTTCCGCGCGCAGAGGAAGTCTCCGCCCGGGTTGTCGAGAGCGGCGTCTCGTGGTGAAAGGGGGAGCCGGGCGCGTAGCGTCAGAGTTGACCCGGCGGGCTACTTGTCGGGTTGTGTCGTTGCCCGGTGTGGAAGATTGGCCAGCCGATTTCGGTCCGCCATTGGTTCTCGTCGTCGGTCTCGTGCGGGCCGATCAGGTAGTACTCGCGGATTGGCCCTTCGACGTCGAGTGCGTGCTCGGTGACGTAGATGGCTAGCAATCCGTAGGCACGGTCCAGCTCGCCGCTGTGGGGCCCGTTGTGGACCGTGAGGGCTAGTTCGACCTCCGGTACGACGAGGGCGCTGACCCGTCCGGTCGCACGAACGGTCTGATCGCAGGGCACGAAGACGGTCGCTTCGCCGCGTTCGTGGGTGAAGAGGTCGTTGGCGTAGATCGCGCCTCCCGGTCCGGTCGGTGTGTTTTTCTGCGCGGCGAGGAGGGCGTGCAGCTCGCCGAGCGCGCCTTGATACCAGCCGCTGGCGTCCCTGACGTCGATCAC
>DATIOJ010000082.1:0-29825 GCA_035473355.1 Candidatus Limnocylindrales bacterium | reverse complement strand
ATCTGCGCGGCGTGCCGTACCTGGAGCCGGGCGAGGCAGTCACGCGCGCCGAGCTCGAAGCAGCCGAACGCGCCGAGGGGGTGCGCCTCGGCGAGGGCGACATCTTCGTGTTCCGCACGGGACACCACCGCCGGCGCCTGGAGCGGGGAGCCTGGGACAACGGCTACGGCGGCGAGGGCAAGGCGGGGCTGCACGTCGACACGATTCCGTGGATGCACGAGCGACGGATCGCGGCGTTCCTTCCCGACGGCGACGGCGAGACAGTGCCCAGCACCGTCGACACCATCCCCTACCCGATCCATCCGCTGCAGGTCACCGCCATGGGCATGGTCGTCTCGGACAGCCTCAACCTCGAAGACCTTGCGCAGGCATGCGAGGAGGAGAGGCGCTGGGAGTTCATGGTCGTGGCCGAGCCGCTCCGGCTTCCGGACAGCACCGGCTCGCCATTCAACCCGATTGCCCTGATGTGAAGCGCAAAACAGGAGGCGACACATGACGACGCACAGCGAGCATGCGAAGACGCAGGTGGTGCCGGAAGGCGGGTTCCCGATCAGCCAGATCGCGATCGTGGTGAAGGACATCGATGAAGCACTCGAGCGCTACCACCGCGCCCTCGGCTGGGGTCCGTGGAACGTGTACGAGCACAGGCCGCCCGCCCTTCACGACACCTACCTGCACGGCAAGCCGACGCACTTCACGATGATCGGCGCGGAGACACACGTCGGGCCGATCGTGGTCGAGCTGCTCCAGCCCGACGAAGGGCCGAGCATATATAAGGAGTGGCTCGACTCCCACGGTGAGGGCCTGCATCACATCGCGGTGATGCGACCGACGCCCGCCGACTCGGACGCGGCCGAGCGGCACTTCGCGGACCTCGGGGCGAAGATCCTGATGGAGGGCAGGATCGGCGAGACGATTCGCTTCTACTACCTCGACACCGAACCGCTTCTCAAGGTCATCTTCGAATCCGGCACCGGGCACGCGGTCGACCTCAAGCCGAGCCGCGTCTACCCCTGAGCGTTCGGCCACGGCGCCAATGAAGATCCTGGTGGTGGGCGACTCGTTCGTGCCGGTCGCGGTGTTCAAGCGCGGCTTCGAACACCTGGAGACCGAGCACGACGTTTCGTACCTGCAGCTCGACGAGTTGCAGCCCCCGCGGCCGGCGACCGAATCCGGGCGGCGGATTCGAGAGTACCTCGGCTCGCCCGAAGGGATCGCGGCCCGAATCGATGGCAGCGACATCCTGGTCGTGCACGGCGCACCGGTGACGGAGGAGGTGTTGGAGGCGGGCGCCAACCTCAAGCTGATCTGCTGCGCGCGGGGCGGCCCGGTCAACGTCGATGTGACCGCCGCGACGGCGCGGCGTATACCGGTGGTCAACACGCCGGGCAAGAACGCCGACGCGGTGGCGGACCAGACGATCGCCTTCATGGTCATGCTCGCGCGCGGATTCCCCCGCGCCCAGCGCTTCCTCATGGAAGGCGGGCGCCTGGGCGAGTCGGCGTACGAGGGCGCGCGGTTTCTCGGCCACGAGCTCGGAGGACACATGCTCGGCCTGGTCGGGTACGGAAACGTCGGACGCCGCGTGTGCCGCCGCGCGGTCGCGTTTGGGATGACGGTTGACGTCCATGACCCGTACGTGCAGATCGAAGACACAGCCGGAGCCCGCCAGGTGGGCGGGCTGCCCGAGCTCCTTGCGTCGGCGGACTTCGTCTCCCTTCACGTGCGCGCCAACTCCCAGACCGACAACCTGTTCGGCACGCCCGAGTTCGCGCGGATGAAGCAGGGCGCGTACTTCATCAACACGGCGCGGGAGACACTGGTCGACGAGGACGCGCTCGACGCGGCGCTTGCGTCCGGTCATCTTGCCGGCGCCGCCCTCGACGTCGTCCGCCCGCACCGGCAGGAAGGTCCCCACCCGCTGCTCAGACACGACAACGTCGTGCTCACCCCCCACATCGGTGGCGCCACGCACGAGACGCTCCTTCGCGGCGTGACGATGCTGGCCGACGAGATCTCGCACTTCGCGTCCGGAGGCGCGCTTCGCTTCGTCGTCAACCGGGACGTGGTCGAGGTGTGAGCGGGGAGCTTCTGCTGGCCCTCGACGCGGGCACGGGCAGCTGCCGCGCGATCGTGTTTCAGGTCGACGGTCGTCAGGTCGCGGTCGCGCAGCAGGAGTGGACCCATCGCTCGCTGGCGGGCGTGCCTGGCTCACAGGTCTTCGACACGCAGGCCAACTGGCGCCTGATCTCCCAGTGCGTCCGGAAGGTGCTGCAGGCGCCGGGCGTGTCGGCGGACGCCATCCGCGCGGTCAGCACCACGAGCATGCGCGAGGGCATGGTCCTGTACGACAGGCAGGGCCGCGAGATCTGGGCCTGCCCCAACGTGGATTCACGCGCGGGGGCCGAGGCCACCGAGCTCGTGCGCAGCGGACTGGCCGAGACCATCTACCGCACCGGCGGCGATTGGGTGGCGATCACTGCTCCGGCACGTCTGCGGTGGATCCAGAACCACGAGCCCGACGTGTTCAAAGCCACGACGCACCTCAACATGCTTTCGGACTGGATCGCCTTTCGCCTGTCGGGCGAGTACGTCACCGACCCGTCGATGGGTTCGAGCTCCGGCATGTTCGACCTCGCCACCCGCACGTGGTCTCCCAGGATCGTCGAGATCTGCGGGCTGACACCGGACGTCTTCCCGCCCGTGCTCGAGCCGGGCACGGTCGCCGGCGCGGTCAGCGCGACGGCCGCCGCCGAAACTGGGCTCAAGGCGGGAACTCCGGTCATCGTCGGCGGCGCGGACACGCAGCTGGGCCTGGTCGGTATCGGAGTCGTCGACACCGGCAGCTTCACGGTCATCGGCGGAACCTTCTGGCAGCAGACGATCGGTCTCGACGAAGCGCTGATCGATCCCCAGGCGAGGCTGCGCACGCTGTGCCACGCGCTGCCCGGCCAGTGGATGATGGAAGGGATCGGCTTTTACTGCGGGCTGACGATGCGCTGGTTCCGCGACGCGTTCTGCGACCTCGAGAAGAGAGACGCGGCAGCGACAGGAACCGACGCCTACAGCCTCATGGAGAAGGCGGCGATGGAGGTGCCGCCAGGTTCCAACGGAGTGCTCGGAATCTTCTCGAACCTGATGGTTGCGAAGCGCTGGATCCACGCCGCCCCCGCGTTCGTGCAGTTCGACATCGGAGACCCGGACCGCGCGGGCAAGAAGGAATGCATCCGCGCCATCGAGGAGGCCGCGGCTTACGTCTCCTACGGGCACCTCAAGGTCATCGAGGAGGTCACCGAGCGGCCGTGCCGCGAGGTTGTCTTCACCGGCGGCGCATCGAAGGGCCGGCTCTGGCCGCGCGTGCTGGCCGACGTGCTCGGGCTGCCGGTCAAGGTGCCGGCGGTCAAGGAGTCGACCGCCCTCGGCGCCGCGATGTTCGCGGGCATCGGTGCCGGGCTATACCCGGACGTGGCGACCGCGGCGCGGCAGGCGGTCAGCTTCGAGCACACGATCGATCCCGATCCCGAGGTTCACAGCCGCTACCGCGAGCTCTATGCCGAATGGCTTCGCGTCTACGAGGGGCAGCTCCTGCTGGTCGAGAAAGGCTTGCTCAAACCCCTCTGGAGGGCGGCCGGAACCTGACCGCGCTCAGCGCCAGCCTGACCCACCTGCCGCAACCCGCCGCACCCGACGGTGGAGGGCGCCCTCGGCAGCAGGCCGGCCCGGAACGAGGCGCTTGACCTCTTCCCTGAGCTCGGTGAGGTCGACCGGCTTGGTCAGGAAGCCGTCGGCCCCCGACCTGCTCATGCTCTCTCGGACGTCGGCCGACTCGTCGCCGGTCACCGCCAGGAACTTGACGGGCCGGGAGATGCTTCGTTGGCGCAGCAGCGTGATGACCTCCGCCCCATCGTGCCCCGGCATGTGCGCGTCGAGGATCACGAGCTCGATGTCATCGTCGAGGTTCATGTTCAGGGCGCGGCTGCCGTCCGCGGCGATGGCCACCCTGTAGCCGAGCGACTTCAAGAAGTAGGCGAGCAGCTCGCAGCTGGCAGGGTCGTCGTCGACCACCAGGATCCTGCGGCTCCCGGCGCTCACGCGTTCGGCGGCGCGGAGAGGAACCGCTGGCAGCCGCCTGGATGATCCTGGGGGCTGCGGCGACATGCCAGCGGCGGGGTAGGGGAAGCAACCAGACCGACGAGGTGCAGAGCCGTCATCCGGCCTCCTCCAGGAGGAGCGAAACGAGGCGCGGATCCCACTGCCGGCCCGCTCCTCCGCGAAGGATCGAAGCGGCCTGCTCGTGCGACTGCCGTCGCCGGTACGGGCGGTCGTTGGTCAGCGCGTCGTACGCGTCGCAGACCGAGACGATGCGCGCGAGGATCGGGATGCGCTCGCCGGAAAGCCTGTCCGGGTACCCCGTGCCGTCGAAGCGCTCGTGGTGGTGGCGGATCATCGGCAGCAGGTCGCTGCTCGACCGCAGCGGTGCGACGATGTTCTCGCCGATGATCGGGTGCAGGTGCATCCTCATGCGCTCCTCGGCGTCGAGCTCACCTGGCTTGAGCAGGATGTGGTCCGGCACGCCGATCTTGCCGATGTCGTGGATGATGCCGCCTCGATACAGCGCCTCGAGGTCGTCCTCCGGCAGGCCCATCTTCCTGCCCAGCTTTCTCGCAGACTCGGCCACGCGCTGGGTGTGCGCCTCCGTGAAGGGGTCCTTCGCCTCGACCGCGGCGGCGAGCGCGTAGATGACCTGCTCGGCGCTGTTCAGGGAGTCGTAGACCCTTTTCAGGCGGAGCGCCGAGCGAACGCGGGCGACCAGCTCGACGCGATCGACGGGTTTCGACATGTAGTCGTCGGCTCCGGCCGCCAGGGCGCGAACGCGATCGGACGTCTGGTCGAGCGCGGTGATCATGACCACGGGCAGGAGGGCTCCGTTCTCCCGTGCCCTGATTCGCTCGCATACCTCGTACCCGTTCAGGCCGGGCATCTGCACGTCGAGCAGGACGAGATCAGGCGGCGACGACTCCAGCACGCCCAGCGCTTCGCGGCCGTCCTCGGCGGTGCGCACCTCGCACTCCACACCTTGCAGGCACACCTTGATCAGCTCGCGGTTCGCGGCCGAATCGTCCACCACAAGCACGATGGGTGAGCGCCGCGTTGATCGCTGCGGAGGCTCGGGAATCGGGGTCGGATGCAGGTCGCCGTCGAGCCGCCCGAGCCACGCCGCGGGCGTGAGAGCCGAGACGAAGCCGGACGCGGTCGGAAACCTGTCGGCGGGGTTCTTGGCGAGACCTCGACGCAGGACCTCCTCGACATGTGCGGAGACCTGGCCACCGTCGAGCTCGCGCGGCGGCGGCATGGGTCGCGTGATGTGAGACACGAGGACCGAGGCGGTCACCTCGGACTGGAAGGGGACGTGCCCCGTGAACATCTCGTACGCCACCACGGCCAGGGCGTACCTGTCCGACGCCGGGCCGACGGGATCGTCACCCGCTTGCTCCGGCGACATGTACTCGGGCGTCCCCATGACCGTTCCGCTTGCGGTCAGCTTCTGCAGCGACCCGGCCATCTTGGCCAGCCCGAAATCGGCGAGCACCGGCGATCCGTCCTTGCGGAGCAGCACGTTGCTCGGCTTGAGGTCGCGGTGCAGGACGCCCATCGAATGCGCGTAGTCAAGTGCGCCGGCGAGCGGTTGGAGAAGGGCGAGCACGTCCTCGAGCGGCATGGGAGTGCCGACGTAGTCGGCCAGCGTTCCCCCTTCGACGAGCTCCATGACGATGTACGCGACGCCGTCATGCGCGCCGAAGTCGAAGACCTCGAGGATGTTTTGGTGTTTCAGCCGCGCCACCGAGCGGGCCTCGCGCTGGAACCGCTCGCAGTAGCTCGGATCGTCCGCAAAGAATTCGGGCAGGACCTTCAGCGCAACGTAGCGGTCCAGCGCCGGGTGGTACGCGCGGTAGACCGTCGCCATCCCGCCGCGACCGATTCGCTCCATGACTCGATACGAGCCCACCGACACGCCTTCGCGGATCTGCATCACTCGCGCACCTGGTAGGCGCACCCGCTCGGGCCCTGGAACCCGAGCGCCAGGACCGCGGCCTTCTGACCATCACGGCCGGACAGCCCTTCGATGACGCCAGCGTGGAGGTCGCACACGCCAGGCACGCGCCGGCAGACCTCCGCGAAGAGGCAGTTCGTGGCCACGACCTGGCCGGCACGTCCGGTCTCATACTCGCCGCCCATCTCACGCAGCGGTTCCAGGGCTGCGCCGATCGAGGTGGCGCCGGGGACGGCGAGGCTCATACCGAGGGAGCGCCCAGCGCGCCGCATCGCATGCTTCGACTCGTCGCTGGTCGCTTCCACGAGGGCTCGCGCCAGCGCCTCGGCGAGCACGTCGTAACGACGTGCGGGATGGCTGATCTGCACCGGCCCGGCGCTCAGCCGGTAGATCTTCGCCGGCTTGCCCGGCAAGCCGCGCCGACGCTCGACCTGGAGATACCCGAGCCCGACCAGCCGCTCGAGGTGATCGAAGGCGACCGACCGGTGGACGCCCGCCGCGTGCGCGACGTCATCGACGCTGCGGCCTCGGCGATCGCTGTAGAACCGCAGCAGGATGTCACGCCGCGTGAAGTCGCGCAGAGCACCGAGCGCTCGCTCCATATCGGGGGCCATCGCTCTCAGGTGCTCACCCGCCCCACGCTCGGCGGAGGGGTGCCCCGGACCGGCGGGGAGTCGCCGGTCGGGGCTGGGGAGGAAGGGGCTCACTTATGCCGCAGCCGGCGCGCGCCGGCGCCGCCCGATGGCGAAACCGAGGAGTACGAAAAGCACCGCCAGCAGGAGCAGGAGTCCGAGCCACATCAGCCCGCCCCCGATGCCGGATCCGCTGCCGACCAGGGTGGTCTTGCCGAAGCCGCCGGAGCTGGTCGCGCCTGCGCCGGCGTTCTGGGTACCTGTGCCGGCGCCTGCGCTGCCGCCGGCCGCCGCTCCCTGGCCGCGGTTAGCCGTCTGGCCGCCGGTCACGGCCTGACCGTTGCCCGAGGGGACGGTGCCGCCGCCCGAGGAGGCGTTGCAGGTTGGGGTCGACGTGCCCGCCGTGCCGACCTGGGTCGGCTGGGCGGAATAGCTGGAGCTGTCCGCCCCCGCCTGCGCGCCGCAGTGCTGGGCGGACTGACCCTGGCCGTCCGAGGTCGCGCTCGCCTGGCCGGTTGAGACGGTGGCTGCGCTGCCGGCCTGGGAAGAGGTGCCACCGGACACCGAGGTCGGGGCCACCGCCACCGATCCCGGCGGCGGGTTGGGTGCGGGATCGGCGGCCAGCGCCGAGCCCGAAAGGGCTACCACCGCCGACGCTGCGATCAACAGGGCAACTGACGCGGGCCTTAACATCTCTGTACCTCCGGTTTGTCGGGTTACGACCCACTAAACCCTAAGTCAGAGCATTTGTCAAGGGGTTAATTTCCCGTCAGGCGCTCACTCTCTTCACACCGCCTCCGACCACGCCCAGGCGGAGGTCCCTGACCTTGCCGTGCCTCGCCTTGACGGCGTACATCTCGGTGTCGGCCCGGCCAAGCAGGCTGACCACATCGTCCGCGCGCTCGAGCTGCGCCACGCCGACGCTGAAACCGATGCCCTTCGACTCGGCCTCGGTCTGGACCCAGCTCAGCTTGGCCCGGGCGGCGTCGGCCACCGTGTCGGGTAGGACGCAGACGAACTCGTCTCCGCCATAGCGGAGCACGAGGTCCTGCGCCCGCAGGGCTCCTTTGAGGAGGTCGACCAGCCCGCGCAGCAGGTCGTCGCCGGCCTTGTGGCCGCGCTTGTCGTTGGCCTCCTTCAACCCATCGACGTCGATGAAGACCACCGCCAGCGGCGCCTTCGACCGCCTCGCGCGGGCGACCTCGCGGTCCAGGGCCGAGATCCCCGCGGCGCGCCGCAATACGCCGGTCAGTTCGTCGAACGCAGCCTCCTCGCGCAGCTTGAAGAGCCCTTTCGTGGTCACGGAGGTGAGCTCGCGCGGGTGGAGGCCGAGGTCGTGCGCAATGGCCAGGCGAATCTGCGCGTCACGCGACCGCCGCGCCTCCACGTACGTCCGGCCAAAGACAAGGAGCCAGATGCCGAACAGCAGCGGGAGGGCCGCGATCGCGCCGAGCAGCGCAGCGTCGAGCGGCGATGCCAGCACGATGCCGGTGAGCGGAATCGTGATGCCGCTCCCCGGACCCTGTCCCCCGCCACCTGTCGTGGAACCTCGGCCGGAGGTTCCGGTTCCGCCCGGCACGCCGCCGACTGGGGCAGGGCTGGAACCAGGCGTCGGCGACCCCAGGACGGGAGGCACGGTCGGGGGGGTGGGCGTAGGTCCGAGGGAGATCGGCAGACTCGGCGTCGGCAGCGGTGGCACGCTCGGCAGCGCCGGTGGGGTCGGCGTGCTGATCGAGACGGGCAGGCTGGGCGACGGCAGAGGCGGCTGCGGTGGGAGCGTTGGCGTCGGCAGGGCGACCGGGAGGGACGGCGAGGGCAGGGGGCTCAGCAGGCTCAGGGTCTGCTGGTCGACGCTCGCCGCGCCTGAGGTGGCACCCAGCGCCAGCCCGAGGCCGAGGATCACGGGAGTCGCCGCAGGCAGGATCCAGAGGAGGCGCACGGGAGGCCGACCCAAATGGGCTGCTGCTCCTGGCGCTTCCCCCCGTTGTGGCATGGCTGTCCTGCTCGCCTGATGACGGTAACGGTCATCAGCGACCAGACCTATGAATCGAGAGGGTGAATCACCTACCCAGGCGGATAGGGTTTGTTAATCGACCTGATAAATACCCAGCCCAACGGGCTTTACGAGCCGTTTCCGTTCTGGCCCGCACGCCGCGTGGACTCGCGCACGGCGAGCGCCGGGTCGAGGATCAGCTGCCGCGGCTCTCCTTCGACGCCGTCCTGCGCCAGGCCTACGACCAGGCGCGCGATCTCGCGGCCCATGTGCTCGATCGGCCGGCGCACGCTCGAAAGCGGAGGCTGGGTCGCGGCCGCGAGGGGTGAATCGTCGAACCCGATGATCGCCACGTCGTCCGGCACCCGCCGGCCCAGGATCTGCATGGCCCACATAGCGCCCGCGGCCATCGCATCCGAGGCGGCGAATATCGCGTCGATGTCACCTTCGCGGTTGAGCAACCGGGCCATTGCCATCTCACCGCTGTCGCGGTCCAGGTTGCCGAGTTCGACAAGATCCGAGCGGAGCGCCGCGTTCCACATCGCCTCGCGAAAACCCTGCAGGCGCTCGGACGCGGACGTCATGCTCGGAGGACCGGCGATGTGCGCGATGCGCCGCCGTCCCTGCTCAATGAGGTGCTCGGTGGCGCGCCTGCCGCCCGCGTGGTTGTCCACGTCGACATAGCTGACGTCCATTCCGCGCCGCGGCCTCCCACCCACCACCACCGGCTTGCCCAGCGATCGGATGCGAGACGGCAGCAAGCTCGACTCGGCCAGCATCAGCAGGATCACCGCGTCCACGTGCCCGCCGGCGATGTAGCGCTCCAGCCGCTGCAGATCGCCGTCGGACTGCGGAGCGAAGAGCACCATCTGCAGGCCTCTGACCGACAGCTCGTCTCCGATGCCGCGCAGCAAGCGGGGCAGGACGGGATCCGCGAAGAGGTCAGAGCCGGGTTCTGGGACGACAACGCCAACCGAGTCGCTCGCCGTCTGGGGCCGCGTGTCCAGCGCCATTGCAGATCGTGAACCGTGTCCTATGTGTGCGAGGTCGTTGTCAGGGCGTGGCGGCGAGCTAAGTATATGCGCCGTGTGCGCGGCGCTCGCGCGCGCGTCTTCTTCTATGTCCCTAGGAAGGCGTGCCGGATCTGTCCTTGTCCGAGAGCGCATACGCGATCGCCTGCTCGACCGTCATCGCCTGACCCTCGGCACGAGCCGCCGCCTCCGCTTCGGTGAGGGTGCGACCGCTCGCCCAGCCCTCACGCACCGCGACGATGGTTGCCAGGCCGGCACCGGTGGCGACCTCCTGGGCCGCCGACGCGCCGGTCAGCCGCTCACCGCGGAGAATGTCACCGTCGCGACGTGCGATCTCGCCAAGCGCTTCCAGCACGAGCACCGCACCCGACACATCCTGAGCGTCAGCAAAAATCTTCAGCGCTTCAAGATTCGTTGCCCTGGCGAAGTCGATCTCGTCGCTCTTGATCCCTATCGTGCCTCGCACGAAAAGGGCCCAGCCGAGTCCGAAATTATCGCCTAAGCGCCGGAACAGCTTGATCGCCTCGTCGAGCGCCGCCACCGAAGCCGCGTCGTCGCCGAGGTGAAGATAGAGCTGGCCGAGGGCCCACAGCGACCTGGCGAGGCCCGGTTCGTCCGCGAGGCGGCGATAGATGAGAAGGGCCTCCTCGAGCAGCGCCTGTGCTTTCTTGAGGTTGGTCTTGGTTACGTTGCCGGGGAACGAATCGTTGTAGAGGGCGTTGGCGATGGCGCGCTCATCGCCCCCCGCTCGGGTCAGCTCGAGGCACTCGTCGTAGTAGACCTCACAGGCTTTCATATCGCCCTGCCAGTAGGCGATGCCACCGGCCGCTTCCAGCGCTCGAGCGCGCTCCGAAGGGTGGTCGTGCGCACCGGGCATGGCGAGGATCGCGTCCAGGCGCATCCTGCCCTCGCGCAAATGGCCGCGCATCTGCCAGAAACGCCACAAGGCGGCGCCGAGGGACAGGGCACGGGTGGCATCGCCGCGTGCCAGCGTCCAGTCGAATGCCGCGCGGAAGTTGTCGTGATCGAGCTCGAGGCGATCGAGCCAACGTTTCTGCTCGCTGCCAAAAACATGCGGCGCGGCCAGCTCAGCGAGAGTCTGATACGCCGCGGCGTGGCGATCCTTGATCGAATCCGTCGCGCCATCGGCTTGCAATCGATCGGCGGCGTACTCGCGGATCACCTGGAGCATCAGCAGCCTGGGCTCGTCGTAGTCCGGCATGCGCCGCAGCAGGCTCTGCTCCGCCAGCTCGTCGAGGCCGGTCAGCACGTCAACTCCGACTTCAGACGCCGGCCCGCACACTGCCTCGGCCTGCTCCAGGTTCCCGCCGCGCGCGAACACCGAGAAACGGCCGAACAGTCGCTTCAGAGGCTCGTCGAGCAGGTCGTAGCTCCAGGCGATCGCCCCGCGCAGCGTCTGCTGGCGTTCCGGCAGATCGCGCGATCCCGCTGTCAACGTGTCGAGGTGGTGTTCCAGCCGGGCCAGGATCTGGTCCGGCGTCAGCAGCTTGATCCGCGCCGCGGCCAGCTCGATGGCGAGCGGCATCCCGTGCAGCGTCGAACTGATCGCGGCGACGGCGGGCGCGTTCTCGTTGGTGACCTCGAAGTCGTGCTTGGCGGCGACCGCGCGCTCGATGAAGAGCGCCACAGCCTCGTACTGCGACAGCGCGGCCACGGAGGGCCGCGTCCGCAGATCGGGAAGTCGCAGTGGCTCCAGCGCGAGCTCCTGCTCGCCGTAGACGCGAAGGACAGCTCGGCTGCTGACCAGGCATTTCACGTCCGAGGCGGCGCGCAGAAGATCCGACACGACCGGACCTCCGTCGGGCAGGAGCTGCTCGAAGTTGTCGAGCACGAGCAGGACCTGCTTCCCTGCCAGGTATTCGACGACGGCCTCGAACGGCAGTCGATTTCCCGAGACGGGTATGCCGATCGCCTGCGCAATTGCGGACGGAACCAGCTGCGGGTCGCGCACCGCGGAGAGAGGAACGAAGAACACGCCGCTGGGGAAGCTGTGCACGACCTCGGCCGCGATCTGAAGGCTGAGGCGCGACTTGCCGATGCCGCCAGGCCCCGTCAACGTCATGAGTCGGGTGCCATGCAGGAGACGCTTCGCCTCGGCGACCTGGTCCTCGCGGCCGACAAAGCTCGTCAGCTGGGTCGGCAGGTTGTTGGGCGTCGAGTCGAGCGTGCGCAGAGCGGGGAACGTGCTCGGGGCGCCCTCGATCACGAGCTGGAAGAGTCGCTCCGGCCGGGCCAGGTCCTTCAGGCGGTGCAGGCCGAGATCGCGCAGCGTCAGGTCGGGCGGCAGGCTGGCCTCGACGAGCGACCTGGTCGCGTCGGAGACGACGACCTGTCCACCGTGCGCCGACGCCGCCACTCTCGCCGCGTGGTGGACGTCGAGGCCGATGTACTCCTCGCCGACGAGCGGCGCCTCGCCGGTGTGGAGCCCGACACGAACGCGGAGCGGCTTGCCCTGGGGCCACTCGCGCGCGGCAAACTCGCGCTGCGCCTGCGCCGCCGAGCCGCACGCATCCACCGCGCTCTTAAACACGCAGAAGAAAGAGTCACCCTCCGTGCGCAGCTCGCGGCCGTCGCCGCTCTTGAAGGCGGCGCGGAGGATCTCGTGATGGGTCAGCTGGGCCTGCACGTACTCGTCTCCCAGCTCCTGCATCAGCCGCGTCGAGCCTTCGATGTCGGTGAAAAGAAAAGTCACTGTGCCGGTCGGAAGGCTCACTGGGCAGATCGGGTCGGCGCTCGGCCGAGCACGGGGTTCAACGCTGCCGCCACCTGCGCCTCGTACTCTGCGCCGCGGTAGTCGAGCATCGGATGCGGCGGCGTCAGCGTGTTCTCTCTGACCGCGCCGCCCGACCGCACGTAGACGACCGGGTACGGGTTGTCCTTTCCATTCGCCTCGAGCGTGACAGCGGCGGCGTCTCCGCCTCCCCCGTCGACGAAGTGGGCCAGCGGCTGGATGCCCTCGTCGCTGATACCGGCGTCAGGATCGAACGCGATCACGCGGCAGAGGTACGAGCGCTGGTGCCACAGCTCGGGACCGAGGCTCGCCTCGGCCAGTAGGAACGGAACTACCTCGTCAGGCCCGATTCGCGGCCGCGCCGGCGTCACGCCGAAGTGCGTCGCGGCGATGTGCCGAGCCAGCACGCGGGCGTTGTAGCGATAACCCTGCACCGCGCCCGAGTTGCTGGGGATGCCGAATTTCCTCAGCCCCTGTGCCCCCTGCATGATCGTGCCGGCGAAATACACGCCCGGCACGGTCGCGCTCTCCCAGAACGGGGTCTGGGTGGGGATGCGGCTCTGGCCGAAGGTTGCGACACCGAGCTCCGGAAGATCCTGCAGCGGTGAGACGAAGCCTGTCGCTGCGATCACGTCATCGACCTCGAACTTCATCGACCTGCCTTCGACGCTCTGTGTGGAGACGACGTAGCCGCGCTGCGTGCGTTCGACGTGCTCGATCGACGCGTCGAGGATGACGACGCCACCGGCCAGCGCCCAATCCTCGTAGGGCTGCACGTAGCGGGCGCGGACGCCGACAAGCGTCCTCGTGTCGACCGAGAGCTTGGTCCGGCTGGGCGAGGCCAGCACGATCTGCCGCGCCCACGGCAGCAGGCCGGTCGCGATCTCGAAGCCTGAGTTCTGCTTGCCCACGATGAAGATCCGCCGCCCGGCGTATGACTCGGCCGGGTGCAGCTCGCCGTACTGCTGGACGCCCTCCACGTCGAGGACCTGGGGCTTCCACGGCTCGGCGATGCCGACCGCAAAAACGACTATCCCGGTGCGGTACGCGCCGTCGGACGTGGTGAGGACGAACTGGTCGCCGCCCTCGCGACGCGTCGACTCCCAAGTGCACCCGTACCGGATCTCGAGACCGGTTCGCTCGGCAAACGTGCGCAGCCCTTGCGCCATCTCCGGCCGGGACGGAAAGTAGGACGTGCCGTCCATGACCTCGGGCATGATCGCCCGGTGGGATGCGTCATCGCCGAGAAGGCTGTTCCAGTCGTAGCGCTCGTACGCGCTGGTGCCATGCTCGTGCTCGGCGTAAGGCTTGGTCCAGCTGAGCATCCGCTGGAAGATGGGCCAGCGCCGGAACATGCCGCCCGGCTCGTCGTCCCTGGACAGGACCGCGTGCTCGATCCCGAGCCGGCGCAGCGAGTAGGTCAGCTGGAGCGCGCCCGGCCCGCTGCCGACGACCACGAGCGGGTAACGACCGGGCGGAAACGGCCGCTCGGTCAGCTCAACCACCTGGTCGTCGTCCGCAACTTTCGTGCCTCGCCCTGGAGGAGGCGGTACATGACGCGCGGGTGCGAGACCAGGAATCGCTCCAGCTCAGCGCCTGGCAGCATGAGGCAGCGCAGCTGCTCGTGCGCCACGATGTCGGCTGTGGGCGGAACTCCGAGGAGGCAGGAGATCTCGCCGAAGTAGTCGCCCGCTCGCAGCGTTGCGCGGTCGACGCCGTCGACGCGCAGAGTCGCCGACCCGTCCAGGATCACGTAGAAGTTGGAGCCGGTCAGGCCCTGCCGCAGCACGCGGTCGCCGTTCGGGAAGGTCTCTTCGCCGAACGCCTCGACCAGGCTTTCGAGCTCCGGCGTGGTCAGGTCGGCGAACAGCGAAAACCCTGCCAGGATGTCGACCACGTCGTCGCGCACGTCCATCAGCCGCCTAGCTTAGACGGAGCCTAGCTAAGGGACTTGAGCTCCGAGTCGCTGAGCTCGATCGCCAGGGCACCGACGTTCTGCTTCAGGTGCTCGAGCGAAAGCGTGCCCGGGATCGGCAGCATCAGAGGTGAGCGCTGCAGCAGCCATGCGAGCAGGACCTGGTGCGGGGTGGCGCGATGCCGCTGGGCGATCTGGGCCACCGCGGGGCCGCCGCGCGCTCGAAGCGGAAAGAAGGGCACGAACACGATGCCCTCCGCGGTGCAGTAGTCGACCACCGGGTCGTACTTGCGCTCCTCGATGTTGTACTGGTTCTGCACGGCCGCGATCGGCGCGACCTTGCGCGCGCGCTCGATCTGCTCGATCCCAACCTCCGAGATGCCGATCTGCCGGATGCGGCCGCGGTCCTGGTACTCCTTGATCGCGGCGACGCTCTCTTCGATCGGCGTCTGCGGATCGACGCGATGCAGGTAATACAGCGGGATCGTGTCGGTCCGCAGCCTTCGGAAGCTCTCCTCGATCTCCGCCCGCAGCACCTCGGGCCGGCCGCGGCCCGGACCGCCGATGCCGCCCTTGGTCGCCACGACGATGCCCTCGGGAAACGGCGAAAGGGCGGTGCCGATCGTCTCCTCGCTGTCACCTCCTGTGTAGGAGTGCGCGGTGTCGATCATCTGCACGCCTGCCGCCACGGCCGCTTTGACGAGCGCGATGTTGTCGCGTGTGTTCATCAGGCGGTTCGTTCCGAGCCCTACCCGCGCCAGCTCGAGATCGCCGAGACGGACCGTGGTTGCCACCCTCACCTCACCACTACGCTGAACCCAGATGCCCGAGGGCGACACCATATTCCGAACCGCCGAGTCGCTGCGCAAGGCGCTGCTCGGCAAGCGTGTCGTCAGCGCCCGGCCGCTGAATCTCAGCCGGCTGGCCGGCACCACCGTCACGGAGGTCAGCCCGGTCGGCAAGCACCTGCTCATCCGATTCGACAACGGCCTCTCGCTGCACAGCCATATGCGCATGCGTGGCGTGTGGCGCGTCTACCGGCTCGGCGAGCGCTGGACGCGTCCGGCGTGGCAGCTGAAAGCGCTGCTCGAGACAGACGAAGCGCAGGTCGCTTGCTTCGCCGCGCCGGTGGTCGAGCTCGTACGCGACGTCTCGAGCAAGGTCGGTCACCTGGGTCCCGACATCCTGGGCGACCATTGGGATGCGCAGGCGGTGGTCGCGCGTGCGCGGTTGCTGCGCCCGCTGGCGATCGGCGAGCTTCTGCTCGACCAGCGCGTGGCCGCGGGGATTGGCAACGTCTACCGCTGCGAAGCGCTGTGGCAGCGAAAGATCAACCCATGGACGCGGTCAGATCAGCTCAGCGACGCCGATCTGGCCGCGCTCTTCGAGTGGGCGCGCCAGGCGATGCGCGCCAACCTGCGCGGCGCCCGAGCTCGACGCTTTCCCGGGTCCGGCGCAGCAGCCGTGCACGGCCGTGGCGGACGGCCATGCCCGCGGTGCGGGACGCTGGTCAAGGTCAGGGCGCAGGGTGAGCGGGCTCGCCTCGCCTACTGGTGTCCGCGGTGCCAGGCGTGATTTCCGGCGCATAGCGCCGGGCGATCGCCGGCCAGAGAATCAGACCGCGCGCTCGCTCCTGCGGCCCGGCTCCAGGGCAAGCTTGGCGGCCTGCTTCCAGTGCCGGCTGGCGGCGCCTGAGTCACCGCGCGCCTCGAGCACCTCGGCGTAGCCTGCATGCGCCTCGGCCAGGCGCTCCACGAGATGGTCCCGCCTGAGGTTTCGAATCGCGGCTCCGAACGCGCGGTCGGCGAGCGCGCGCTTGCCCATCCTCTCGTGAAGCCGGCCGAGCAGCTGATGGCCGCTGGCCTCGGCGAGGCCCTCCTTGAGCCGGGTGGCGAGCGCGATCGCCTCCCTTGCCGTTGCCGTCGCCTCGGCCGGCCGGCCGGTCTTGAGCTGGAGCTCGGCGAGGCTCAGGAGCACGTGGCTCTTCGCGCGCTCGGTCCCCGCCTGGGCGAAGTGACGGAGCGCAGTCCGGAACGCGTCCTCGGCCCGCGCCATCTGGCCCTGGCGCATCAACAGGAGCCCGAGCTCGTTCTCTCCGCGCGCGAGAAGCGCGGTGTCGTGTTCGAGCGCGTACAGAGCAAGCGCCTTGTGGGTGAACTCGATGGCGCGCGTCAGGTCACCGCGTTCCTGGTAGGCGATGCTCAGGCCGTGATACGTCCTTCCCAGGCGAGGCAGATCGCGCACAGCGCCCGCCGCGCTCAGGGCCTCTTCGTAGTAGCTGATCGCTTTGTCGTAGGCGTGGTTGCGGACGTGGATCGTCGCGATGTGCTCGAGGATGCGCGCCTCGGTGCCGGGGATTCGCGGCTTGGTCGAGCGGCAGAGGCGCAGCGCATGCTCCGCCACCGCCAGGGCGCTGCTGTCCTCCTTGAGATAAAGGCCGCACGCTTCCCAGTCGGCGCACTCGACCGAGAGCCACGGATCGGGAACGGTTTCGAGCAGCGCCTGCGCGCGACGCAGGTGGTCGAGGCCTTCGTCGGGGCGATTCGAGCGGACGAACGACTGGCCGACGTAGAGGCGGATGTGGGCTTCCGCGGAAGGGATGAGCGGCCCCTCCAGCAGCTTTGACCCTATCTCGATGGCTTCGTCGAACTGCTGCTTCAGGCAGAGACCCTGCAGCTCCTCGATGGCCGAGTCTCCCAGGCGTCCATCGCCCGGCCGCCCTTGCGCTCTGTCGATCGTGAAGTGGCTGACCGGTTTGCCGGTGCGACTCGCGATGATCTCCAGCGTCGGCATGGAGGGTCGGGCCTTTCCCGACTCGATGAGGAAGATTGCCTGCCTGGTCACGTCTGAGCCGGCGAGCTGCGCCATGCTCAGTCCCGCCTCGAGCCGCGCCTGACGGACGCGTCGAGGATCGACCTCTACACCAGGGATGCGCCCGCGTGGCTTCGTCTGACGCTTGCTTATGGCGGCGAGTCTAGCTCACGACCGCATGAAGCGGCGACGTCAAGCTAAAGCCACGCGGACAAAAAAACGTCGCTTGACTAGATGCCCGGTCCGGCGCTGTCGGCCAGTACCGAGATGGCCGTCACGACGAACAGAGCAAAGGTCAACAACGACGTCAAAGCGAATTTGCGCATGGCGCGCCTCCTGTGAAAATGGCCGGGTTTGGTCCGGCACCTGGTGGCCATATAACAGCCCCCCAACCGGCCGTCAAGCGTGGGCCCGAGTGACTTAACGCCCGCGCCGAACTGCACACCGGAGCGGGCGCGGTGGATACTGATGCGGCATTGGCTGATCGCTCGTCGTTTAAGGCGAAGGTCCGCTACTTCCGGCCGGAAGCCGCCTCCGGTCTCGCCGTCCTCGACATCCCGCCTGCCGTGGCGAAGAGTCTCGGCGGCCTCAAGCAGATGAAAGTCGCCGGCAGGCTGAACGGCGTCGAATTCCGGTCCAACACGATGCCCGCCGGAGGGGGCGTGCTCGCGCTGAGCCTCAGCCGCAAGCTGCTGGACTCGGCCGGGCTGAAGGTAGGCGACGCCGCCACGGTCGAGATCGCACGCGCGGACGCCTGATCGAGCCAATCCGGACCGCGCGTTTGAAGCTCGTCGCCCTGGCGCCCGAGGCGATCCGGAGCCTCCTCGCCGGCGACCGTCTGGCTGCGGAGCGAATCCTTGGGTTGCGGCTGCCGGCCGAGTTTCCCAGCGCCGATGAGGTGGCAGGTTTCCTGCCTGTGCAGCTGAAGCGGATGGAGACCGACGTCGATCGCGGCGACTGGATGGCGCGCCTGATGGTGGATGCGGCTGACCAGGCGGTCGGACACTGCGGGTTCCACGGGCCGCCGGAGGTCATCGGACGCGCCGAGATCGGCTACACCGTGTTCACAGCGTTTCGCGGCCAGGGTTTTGCAAAGGAGGCCGCCGGCGCGCTGGTCCACTGGGCCTTTCGCCAGGGCGAGCGAGAGGTCTACGCGACGGTGTCGCCGGCCAATGCTCCCTCGCTCGCGGTCGTCCGAGCCCTCGGGTTCAAGCAGGTAGGGACGCAGATCGACGAGGTCGACGGCCTCGAGCTGGTGTTCGTGATCCGCGCCGGCGGCGCGGGCTGACGCGTCGCGCGAGGAAGGCCGCGTGGCTCGCTTCGACCTCGCCGGCCACGGCGATCGCCGTGTCGACAAACGCCGCGGCGGCCGGCGGGCGGTACCGATCGCGGTGCCACACCACCACGAGCACGCGAGGCGGCACCGCTTCCTCCAGCTCGCGGATGGTGACCCGAGGGTCGTTCTCGTCGACTGCCAGCAGCGGGGCCAGCGCGAAACCGAGGCCTGACGCGACCATGGCCTGGACCGTGCCGTTGTCGTTCGTGCGGAACACGACGCGAGGCCGCACCCCTCGCCCGAGCAGGAAGTTTTCGGCCAGGTCCTGGTGCCGGCCGTGCTGGAAGCCCACCATCGGGAGGCCGTCCAGATCGGACAGCTCGAGCCGGCCGCGACTCAGGGGCGAGCCGGCGGCTGCAACCAGGACGTACGGGTCGCTCATCAGCCGGCGCACCTCGAATGGGCCGTCGGGGATGGGCTCGATGGCGAACGTGAGGTCGAGTGCGCCTCGCTCGACCGACGCGACCAGGTCGAGGTCCTGGGACGCCTCGGTGAGCTCGACCTCCACGCTGGGCCAGCCGGCCTTGAAGCGTCGCATCACCTCGGGGAGGATCTTGTTCTCGACGCTCTGGTAGACGCCGACGCGGAGCGTGCCGGACAGCCCCGCCGCGTACGCACGCAGGTCCGCCTCGGCGGCGCGGAGCCTGGATTCGATGGCGTCGGCGTGGCCCAACAGCAGGCGTCCAGCCTCGGTCAGGCTCACGGTCCGGCGGCCCCTCGACCGCTCGACCAGCCGCTGGCCGACGAGCGCCTCCAGGTCGTGGATGTGGTCGCTGACCGTGGAGAGCGAGGTGCTCAGCGCCTCCGAGGCAGCCCAGAAGGTTCCAGTCCGGGCGACCGCCCGGAGGGCGCGCAGATGCTTGAGCTCGACGCTCGCCCAATTATCCGGCATTGCGATATTTTATCCGGAAAACACCTGTTGCTTCGGACATTCAGGGTGGGAAGACTGAGGTCATGGAGGTTTTGATGACATTCCTGATCCTCATCGCACTCTGCCTTGCAGGCGGGTTCTGGGGCGCCGACTCGCGCCCACGGGACATCGATCGGGCGACGCGATGGTGGCCGGGCGCGCGCGACTGAGCTGACCTCCGTCACCATCTGGTGACGTGCGTCTGACCCTCCTGGCGCCACTGCGCCACCGCGACTTCCGCCTCCTCTTCATCGGGCAGGCCGTGTCCATGCTCGGCAACCAGCTGTATTTCGTCGCGCTGCCCTTTCAGATCCTCGCGCTGGGCGGCTCGCCGCTCCAGCTCGGAACGGGCTTCACGCTGTTCGCCACCGCCCAGCTCGTGACCGTGCTGTTCGGCGGCGCGCTCGTCGACCGCTTGCCTCGCCGCCTGGTGATCCTGTCGATGGACCTCCTGAGCGCCGTAGTGGTCGCAGTGGTCGCCGGGCTCGGCCTGAGCCACCACCTGCAGATCCCCTACCTCTTCGTGCTCTCCGCCTTCTTCGGCGCGACGTCCTCCTTTTACACGCCTGCGCTGAGCGCGATCCTTCCCGAGCTGATCCCGCCCGACGTCCTGGTGCCGGGCAACGCGCTTCGCGGCCTTTCCACGCAGTCGGCGCGCGTGCTCGGCCCGCTGCTCGGCGGCGTGATCGTCACCGCGCTCGGGCCTCCATGGGCCTTCGCGCTGGACGCCGCCACGTTCGCGTTCAGCTTCGTCGTTTTCCTCTACTCGCGGCCGCCCCAGCGCGAGCCTGCGGCGCGCAAGCCGCTGGTGGCCGAGATTCGCGAGGGCGTCACGTACACGTTCTCGATCCGCTGGATCTGGGTCTCGATCGTCGGGTTCGCGGTGACCAACGGATTTTTCTTTGCGGGGTTCACGGTGGCCCTACCGATCCTCGTCCTCAAGGTCCTGCACGGCACTCCGGCCGTCTTCGGCATCATCGGCGCGGCGAGCGGCCTGGGGGAGATCGCCGGCGGGCTGGTCAGCGGGACGGTCCACTTCAAGAAGCTTCTCGTCGCCACCTACATCTTCAGTGGCCTGTTGGGACTGGCCTTCGCGATCTACGGCCTGGCGCCGCTGATCCCGGTCGTGCTCGCGGGCGCGTTCGCGTTCAACGTCTGCATCGTGATCGCGAACACGCACTGGGAGGCCGCGCTACAGAGGTACGTGCCGAGCCAGCTGATGGGCCGAGTCACGAGCCTCGACATCTTCGGATCCTTCCTCGTCAGTCCGTTCGCGCCGCTCCTCGGAGCTGCCGTCGTGCAGCGAGCGGGAACCGGACCGGTATTCGTGGTCGGCGGTCTGCTCGCCGCCCTGTACTGGCTGATCGCCTTCGTCGTCGTCAAGCCCGGGCGCCAACTTGACATCGCGACCCGGCCTCAATAAGGTCGATCTGCTAAACCGCGCGTAACCGGTCCATAACCGGGCGGGGTTTATCGTCGGAGCGCGAGTCGAGGGGGCTCGCCAGCAGTCGGCCTGTCAGCGATGTAGGGGGTTTGGCATGAAACGGCTGATTCGGCTCGCGTTGGTGGCGGCGATTTCCATCGGCTGGCAGGCCGCGGCCGTGCCGGGACACGCCGAAGATCGATCCGGTGACCGATCTGATCCCGCCGCTTCCAGCTGCAAGCTGGGCAACGGCATCCAGCACGTGGTCAACATCGTCTTCGACAATGTCCATCTCACCCGGGACAATCCGAACGTCCCGTCCGACCTCGAGCAGATGCCGAGCCTGCTCAACTTCATCGAGAGCAACGGCGTCATGGTCAGCCACAACTACACGCCCCTGATCTCGCACACCGCAAACGACATCGTGACCACGCTGACGGGCCTGTATCCCGACCAGCAGGGTCTCGCGGTCTCGAACAGCTACGCCTTCTACGCTCCCAACGGAACGGAGGCTGGCTTCGCGAGCGCCTTCCAGTACTGGACGGACAAGATCGGTAGCGGGGCTTACAACAACGTGACCGCGAGCGGCACGAACACGCCGGCTCCATGGGTGCCTTTCACGCGGGCGGGATGCAACGTCGGCGGGGTGTCGACCGCCAACATCGAGCTCGAGAACAACGGCAACATCACCAACGTCTTCGGCGCCGGCTCCCCGCAGGCGATCGAGGCGCAGAACAACCCGGCCCAGGCGACCAAGGACTTCATCGGCATCGCGATCCACTGCGCGCTGGGCGCGGCCCTGTGCTCGTCCGCCAACAGCGGTAAGCCGGACGTCCTGCCGCAGGAGCCCGGCGGCTACAGCGGTTTCAATGGACTCTTCGGACACCTGTACGTGGCCCCGGTGATCGCACCGGGCGGTCTGAACGACCTCAGCGGCAACCCGATAAACGGATTCCCCGGCTTCGGCGGCATCAACGCCTCGCAGTCGCTGGCCTACACCGCCGCGATGCAGGAGCACGGCGTGCCGGTCACCTACTCGTACATCTCCGACGCACACGACAACCACAACTTCCCGTTTGGCACGTTTGGCCCTGGTGAGGCCGGATACGTGGCCCAGCTGCACAGCTACGACGTTGCGTTTGCGCAGTTCTTCGCGCGGCTCGCGGCCGATGGGATCACACCTCGCAACACGCTCTTCAACGTGACCTCTGACGAGAACGACCACTACGCCGGCAGGCCGGGCTCGCCTGCCAACTGCAACGGAATCACGATTCCCTGCACGTACGTCCACAGCGGACCAGGCGTCGACAACAGCACCGTCACCGTCGGCGAGATCGCGACCAACATGACCGACCTGATGCACAAGGCGGGCGTGACGACGCCGTTCGACATCCACTTCGACTCCGCCCCCGCCGTCTACCTGCTGCCGCGCACGGGGCGCACGGACGCGGTGACGCGCAACTTCGAGCAGGTGGCGGCGACGCTGGTCGACCCGAGGAACAACAACACCGGCCTGCCGACTCCGCTCATGCAGCGGATGGCGGACCCGGTCGGTCTGAAGGTCCTGCACATGATCACCGGCGACCAGGCCCGGACGCCCACCTTCATCTACTTCGGCAACGCCGACTACTTCTTCCAGACATTCGGCTCTCCAGACTTCGTGCAGAACTCGGGCTTCGCGTGGCAGCACGGAGACTTTCAGGCAGACATCGTCACGAGCTTCCTCGGGCTGGTCGGGCCGGGCGTGCGGCATCTCGGCCTCGACAACGAGACGTGGACTGACCACGCCGACACGCGACCGACCATCATGGCGCTGACACGCCTCCACGACGACTACACCAGCGAAGGCCGCGTGATCGTCGAAGACCTGCAGCCGTCGGCTCTGCCGGCCAGCCTGCGGTCCCACCACGCGACCCTGCTCGAGCTGGGTGAGGTCTACAAGCAGATCAACGCTCCTGTCGGTGCGTTGGGGCTCGACAGCCTGAAGATTTCGACCACGGCGCTCGCGAGCACGAGCGAGAGCGACGAAACCTACACCGACCTGGAGAACAGGCTCGCCGGCTTCGGCGACCAGAGGGACGCGCTTGCCGCTCAGATCAGCGCGGTCTTGACTGGCGCGTCGTTCAAGGGCAAGGCGATCAACGAGCGACAGGCGAAGGACCTGATCGAGCAGGCTCAGAACCTGCTCGCCGAGGTGCACGAAGCGGCCGAGTAGCCGGTTTCCGATTCGGTGCGAGAGCCCTTCCCTTCGGGGGAGGGCTCTTTTGTTGACTAGGGCGCGGTGTGGGGCTGGAGCAGCTCCGCGAACGAACCCTCGAACGTGGCGAGCTGCTTGTGGACCTCGATCACCTCATCCGAGCTGACCGGATCGGTCGGGTCGACGTCGGTCAGGTGCTCGGTCCACTCGGTGCCGCATTCGCAGCGGTGGAAGAGAAAGCGGTCGGTTCGGGAGCGGTAGGTGTAGATCGCCGCGTCTTTCAGCCGCCGGCCACAGGAGCATTTCCCCTTGTCCGACTCCAGCTTTGACCTTTGCACTGACGTAAAACCTCGACCTGTATAACGATCCAGAAAATGATTTCGTTGCATGGTACATCGGTGCCCTCGAAGTTGAACAGCTAAAGAGTGTGTAAATACTTCCCCGCTTGCGGGGAAGGTGCCCCGGTCGCAAAGCGACCCGGGCGGATGGGGATTACGTCTCTCCGTTCAGCTCCCGGAGCAGCCCGTCCAGGTCGCGCAGCCGCTCCGTCCGGGCCGCATGCTGCAGCGTCTGGTACTGGGAGAGCACATCGACGAAGCCTTCCCCGAGGTCGTAGCCGCGCTTCCGCAGCGCCTCCCGGCCCCGCTCGCCCAGGCTGTCCACGACCTCCCGGACCTTGGTGGCCGGGGTAAACCGGTCAGGCACTCTTGGCCGGCGGCGGTTCGATCTTCCTCAGGACCACCCGGTGACCGTGCCACTGTTCCGGCACTCCCTGGGGATCGTCGCCCTCGTAGCTGAGCTCGAGGCACCAGATTCCGTCCACCAGGACGGGGGCCACGTTCAGCTTCGTCTTGGTGTTCTTGCGCTGGAGGGCCTGCAGCAGGGCCACCCCGTAGAGAACCAGGGCGCCGGGCAGGTTGATGGTGTTGATCCGGCCGCCTTCGCTGGAGCCGTCGACTCCAGACGTGCGCGAGCCGAGAGAGTGGACCATCGCCACCTAGCGTATCGGCTTGCGGGCCTGCAGAGCCGCCAGGACCGACTCGACGCTCCCCTCGTAGCCCAGACGGCCGGTGTCCAGGACCATGTCGTAGTGGGCCGGGTGCGTCCGGTCGTGGCCGTAGATCTGCTTGATGTAGGACGTCCAGTTCTCCTCGGTCAGCTTCAGGCGCCGCCTGGCCTCGTCCTCGCTTGTGATCTGGAAGCGCTCCATGATCGCCTTGAGCCGGATGGCCTCGGCGGCCCTCAGGAAGATGTGGAGGGCGCCCGGGAAGTCGCGCAGGATGTACGCCCCGCCGCGCCCGACGATCACCACGTTCCCACCCCGGGCCGCCTCCTCGATCACGTGCTGGGTGATCTGGAGCACGGCCTTTCTCGTGTCAAAGGTGGGGGCGGCGTTGGGCGGCGTCCAGGCGGTGGCTTCGGGCGGGATCAGGGGCTCGCTGCTCGCCGAACCCAGGGCGACCAGGAGCCGCGCGAGGAGCGAGCCGGGATGCTCGTCCTCCGCTTCGACCTCTTCCTTGGGCAGCTGGAGGCGGCGGGCGACCTCGTCGATGATCCGGGAGTCGAGGAAGTCGGCGTGCAGGCGCTCGGCGAGCATGTGCCCGACTGTGGCGCCCCCGGCCCCGAACTGCCGCCCGATCGTGATGACCGGCACGGCCCTAATTGTCAGGGAACACCGATAGTCCGGACTAACCGGGGTTCTCGAGATCGGGAAGCGTGGATAGTCCGGACTAACCGGGGTTCCGGAGATGGAGAGGCCTGGATAGTCCGGACTATCCGGGGGTTACTCCAGGTAGTCGCGCAGCTTCTTCGACCGCGACGGGTGACGCAGCTTGCGCAGCGCCTTCGCCTCGATCTGGCGGATCCGCTCCCGGGTCACCCCGAACCGTTTCCCCACCTCCTCCAGCGTGCGCTGGTGGCCGTCGATCAGCCCAAACCGCAGCTGCAGCACGCGCCGCTCGCGCGGCGTGAGGGTGTCGAGCACGTCCTCGACCTCGGAGTGCAGCATCGTCAGCGACGCCGCGTCCGACGGCGAGACGGCCTCGCGGTCCTCCACGAAGTCGCCGAGGTGCGAATCCTCTTCCTCGCCGATCGGCGTCTCGAGTGAGACGGGATCCTGCGAGACCTTGACGATCTCCCGCACCTTCTCGGGCGTGATGCCCATCTCCTCGCCGATCTCGTCGTCCGACGGCTCTCGGCCCAGCTCCTGGAGCAGCCGCCGCGAGACGCGGACGAGCTTGTTGATCGTCTCGACCATGTGCACCGGGATGCGGATCGTCCGCGCCTGGTCGGCGATGGCGCGCGTGATGGCCTGCCGGATCCACCACGTCGCGTAGGTCGAGAACTTGTACCCCTTGTGGTAGTCGAACTTCTCGACCGCGCGAATGAGGCCCATGTTGCCTTCCTGGATCAGGTCCAGGAACGACATACCGCGGCCGATGTACTTCTTCGCGATCGACACCACCAGCCGTAGGTTGGCCTCGGTCAGCCGCTGCTTGGCCTCATACGCGCGCTCGTAGCGCTCGGTCAGGCGGTAGCGCGCGATGCGGTAGGACTCGAGCGCCTCGGCGCGAATGCGCGGCCGCGCGCCATTCGAGATGCGCCGCCGCTCCGCTGCCGCGGCGTCCTCGAGGTTCGGCAGCTTGCCCAGGTCGGCAAGACCGAGCAGCTCCTGCGCGATGTGCGCCTGCTGGCCCTTGCGCTTGACCGTCGCGAGCCGCTCGATGACCTCGGGCAGGAGCTCGTCGACCGACCTCTGGCGCCCGTCGACCTCCTCGATCACGTTCAGCGCCTTCATAGCGTCGTGCAGCGGCTTGGCCTCGATCGCCTGCGCCAGCTCGACCTCATCGTTCGCGGTCAGCAGCGAGACTCGCCCGATCTCCTTCAGATACATGCGGACCGGGTCGTCGAGCGACACCGAGTCCATCATCTCGATGTCGAGCAGCATCTCGTCGTCGATCTGCTCAACCTCTTCGAAGTCCTTCTCGCCGTCGGTGACTTCGATCCCGATCTCCTTGAAAGCGGCGAAGATGCGGAAGATCTGGTCCGGCTCGGCGTCGATCTCCGGGAATCCCTGCAGGATGTCGTCCGGAGTCAGGTAGCCCTGCTCTTTGCCTTTGATGATGAGCTGCTCGGCGACGGCCATCAGCTCGTCTTCAAACTTCGGCTCCGGCTTGTCGGTCGCCTTGGCCGCCTTGACAGGCTTGACCGCGACCGGTTTGGCAATCGGCGTCTTGACGATTGGGGTCTTTGGCGGCACCGCCGCCTGCTTCACTACCCGCGCGATGACTACCCTCTCCTTTCCATATCCGTGATGGCGCGGGCCAGTTCCCTGGCTTCCGTCTCCAATCGCGCCACCGACTCCGAGTCCCTGCCCCTTTCGGCCTCGGATAGCTGGCGGATTATCCCACTGTGCATACCTTTCATGTGCTCCAGGCGGATTCTGTCGGCAAGCTCAAGTGCCACCTCGTCGTCCACATTCGGCGGCGGCGCCGCCCACGCTCGTCTGATCAGGTCCTGCTCCTCGGGGGGATAGCCGGCTAGATCGGCCTCGAGCCCGGTTGGCCCACCGCGCTCGTAGCTCTCCAGCATACGGATGAAAACGCCGCGATCGTCCGCGTCCAGCTCTTCCTCGGTGAGCGTGGCGCGCAGGCGGTCGAAGGCGGCCGGCCGCACGGCAAGCAACTGTACGAGATAGCGGCTTGGCGTCATCTTCCGGGCGGCCGCGGCAACACGCGCTCCATTCGCCACTGGTTTGACGGGCGGCGGCTCCGGATCTCGCAGCAGGAGGTGCCGCGAGATGCCGGTCTTGCGCTCGGCCAGCTCGGCGTACGCCTCGTGCAGGTTGGGTGGAAACTGCCGGATCCATTCGCGCAGCCTGCCCCCCACCGCCTCCACCTGGTTCGAGTTGCTCGGGTTCAGCCCGGCGGAGTATTCGGCGACGCCCGCCTCGAAACCGGACGGCGCCCGATCGACCACCTCGCTCCAGCGCGCCGGCGCCTCGGCCCCGCCCGCCCGCAAGAACTCGTCCGGATCCTTCGCGTCGGGAATGGTGGCGACTCGCGTGCGCATCCCATGCTGCGCCGCCAGCACCGAGGCCTTGCGCGCGGCGTCGCGGCCCGCGCGGTCGGCGTCGAAAACGAGCAGCAGCTCGTCTGTGAAGCGCTTGAGCAAGCGGACCTGGTCGTCGGTCAGCGCCGTGCCCGAGCTGGCGACGGCGTTGGTCACGCCGAAGTGATGGCCGGTGATGACGTCGAACTGCCCCTCCATCAGGACGGCGTGGCCGCGCCGCGCGATCTCATCCTTGGCGAGGTCGAGGCCGAAGATCACCCTTCCTTTTATGTAGACGGGGGTTTCGGGCGAGTTGATGTACTTGCGCGGCTCGTCCTGGCGCACCGTCCGGGCCGTGAAGGCCAGCACCTGGCCCCGCTCGTCGCGGATCGGAATCACCAGGCGCTCGGCGAAGAAGTCGGTCCCGTCCCGCCGCATCAGGCCGGCCTCCTGGGCGTCGGCCAGCGAGCGCTTCTTGGCCCGCAGATACTCGGCGAAGCCACGGCCCGCGGGCGCGTAGCCGAGCTGGAACTTGCGCGCGGTCTCCTCGCCGACGTGCCGTGACTCCAGCGTGCGCCGGCCAGGCTCGCCCGCCGGCAGCTTCCACAGCACGTACTCGTAGTACTGGGCCGCCAGCTTGAGCATCTCGAGCACGCGCTTGCGCACGTCGGCGCGCTCCTTCTGCTCAGGGCTCAGCTTCTTCAGCTCGACCCCAGCGCGCTCGGCCAGCATCTGCAGGGCGCCGCGCTTGTCGGTCTTCTCGATCAGCTCGACGAAGGTGAAGATGTCACCCGACCGCCCGCAGCCGAAGCAGTACCAGGACTGCATCTGCGGGTTGACCTTGAAGCTCGGACTGTCCTCCTGGTGGAAGGGACACAGGCCCCAGAAGTCCTTGTTTCGCTTGGTGAGGCGTACGTGCTCCTGGACGACCTTGATCAGGTCGACCTTGGCCTTGACCTCCGCGAAGGCGTCATCGGACGACTGGGTGGGCACGTCACTATTGTGAGGGCGAATGGCCCGCCGATCCATCGCGTGGGTTAAGCCAGACCCGCTGGGCGCGGAATTCGCGGATGTGGAGATCGGACGCGGACGACTGACCGCCGCCGGCATCGCGATCGGCTCGAGCCCGGCGGGTTACCGGCTGGATTACAAGCTGGAGACGCTCGGCGACTATGTGACCTCCGGTCTGACCGTCGTCGCCCGAGGAGCCGGTTGGACGCGCAAGCTCGACCTGCGGCGCCTTCGCTCTGGTCGCTGGACGGCGCGGGGCACCGACAGCGACATGGCGGCGATCCAGGCCGCGTTCGACTGCGACCTCGCCCTCTCGCCTCTGACCAACTCGATGCCGGTCCTCCGGCATGGCCTGCTCGAAGGCGGCGGACCGATCGAGCTCCTGATGGCCTGGGTGTCGGTGCCGGACCTGCGCGTCGTCCCGAGCGTTCAGCGCTATCGGTTTCTGCGCAAGTCCGGCGAACTTTCGATCGTCAGGTACGAATCTTCTTCTCGCGACTTCGTGGCCGACCTAACTTTTGACCAGGACGGGCTCTGCCTGGACTACCCCGGCATCGGACGGAGCGTGTAGCGAGGGCCTGTCGGGCTCGACGCCAAGGTCGCCGATGCCGATCCGGTCGTACAACCACCGCAGGGGACGCGGCGCCCACCAGTTGACGTCGCCCAGCAAGCGCATGACGGCCGGCACGACCAGCGAGCGGACGATGGTGGCGTCGATCGCGACCGCGATGGCGAGTCCGATGCCGATCGCCTTGATGATCACGACCTCGGCCAGGCCGAAGGCCATGAACACGGTGAACATGATCGCCGCCGCTCCCGTGATCAGGCGCCCGGTGCGCTCGAGGCCGCTCGCCACGGCGGCGGTGTTGTCGCCGAGGCGCACGTATTCCTCGTGCATCCGGCTCACGAGCAGCACCTCGTAGTCCATGGACAGGCCGAACACGATCGCGAAAAGAATCACCGGGATGCTCGGGTCGAGCGATTGCGGCGTGAACCCGAGGAGGCTCGAGAAGTGGCCCTGCTGGAAGATGAAAACCAGCGCGCCGAACGAGGCGCCGATGGAGAGGAAGTTCAGCACGATCGCCTTCAGAGGCAGGACGACCGAGCCCGTGAGCAGGAACAGAAGGAGGTAGGTGATCAGCACGACGATGCCCACCGCGAGCGGTGTCCTGTCGTAGATGAACTTGATGACGTCGACGTCGATCGCCGTCTCTCCACCGACGAGGACCTGGCCGCCGTTGACGCCCTGGCCTTCGCGGATCGCCTTGAGGATGTTGCGCGACCCGTCGGAGCTCGGGTCATAGCTGCTCCTGGCCTGGATGAGCACGATGTGCTTGCCCACCGTGCCCGCCAGCATCTGGCGCGCCCCGGTTGGGAGCTGGCTCGGGTCACCCGTGTACATCGTCTGGTAGTCGGCGAGGCTCAGCTTCGGGTCGAGGTCGTAGATCGAGTCGGTGCGAAGCACGCCCGGGATGGCCGCGATGCGCCGGTCGAGCGCGTACTCGTCGGCGATTCGCGCCGCGGTCAGCGGCGTTCCATCCGGATAGTTGACGACGATGTTGAACGTGGTCTGGTCCTGGCCCGGGAAGTCTGCGACCAGCCGGTCGAAGCCCTGGCGCGCTTCGAGGCGTGACGGCAGCATGTCGACGTTGCCGTTGGCGAGCCGGATGGAGAAGAAGGGGGTGGCCGCGATGACGAGAAACAGCACGGTC
>DATIOJ010000081.1:0-8965 GCA_035473355.1 Candidatus Limnocylindrales bacterium | reverse complement strand
CGCGGTCGGTGGCGTGACCGCCGTGAACGATCCGGGCATCGCCAGGGCGCTGCGCCTGGTGCGGGACCATCCCGATCAACACTGGACAGTGCCGAAGATGGCGGCCGCAGTATCCATGTCGCGGTCAGCTTTCGCGGAGCGGTTCCGCGCCGCCACGGGAGAGGCGCCGATGCAGCACCTCACGAGATACCGCATGGCGAGAGCCGCGGAGTACCTTCGGGTTACGAAGGCCGGCGTGCGCGAGATCGCCCGCCTGACCGGTTACGACTCGGAGGTCTCCGTGACGAAGGCCTTCCGCCGCCAGTTCGGCGTCGCGCCGGGCGCTTACCGCAGGGCCAATGCCACCGACTGAGCTGCGGCCGGACGAGCCCGCGCGCGGCTTTCTCGACTCGCATCCCGGCGTGGCGTGGGCGCTCGATTACAGCGTTCATCGCTGCTGCGGCGGCGGCAAGATCTGCGAGGTGTCCGTGCGCGAGGTCGCGTCGAGTGAAGTTCGTGAGGGCTACGTGACCACGGCTCTCCCGGACGGGAGGCGATTCCTGATCGATCCCCGCGCCGCGCGGCGGCTACCGAGCCAGGTGAGGCTCACCATGCGAGGAGTCGGTCCCTGGAAGCGTCTCGACCTGGAGCTGACCGGCGAGCAGTGGGGTGAGCTGCTTTATACCTGACGGCGCTCGAGCCTGATCACGGGGATCAGGCGCTCTGTCCGTTTCTGGTAGTCGGCAAACGACGGCCAGATCTGGATCATCGCCTCGTAGAGCCGGTCTCGCTCAGCCATGTCCTCGACCACCCGGGCGTGAGCGGGGAAAGTCTCAGTCCGCTTGCCGTCGCCGACCTCGACCTCGACGTCGGGGTTGTGAATGATGTTTGCGAACCACTTCGGATTCTGGGGTGCCCCGCCCCTGGACGCGATGATCACGTAGTCATCGCCGTCGCGCCCGTAGACGAGGGGGGTGGTGATCTCGTCACCGCTGCGCGATCCCTTCGCGGTCATCAACAAAACGTGATCGCCCCACATGCCGACCCCGCGCCCCTTCTTGTCATGGAACTCAGCGATTGTCTTCTGGTTCCATTCGGTCGCCCTCACGGCTGACCGCGCCAGGCCTCGATGAGGCGAACCCGCGAACCGATGCGAAGGACCGAGTTGGAATAGATCCGAGCGGCAAGCGCGTTGAGGCCGGCGATCGCCCCAACCGCGAGCACCACCGCCACCACCACCTGCCACAGCTGCGCGTCGCCGGTTGCGATGCGGGCCGGCATGATGATGGGCGAGAACGGCGGGATGATCGAGATCAGGACTCCGATCGGGTTGTCGGGATTGGCGAGCACCCAGAAGAAAGCCAGGTACGTGCCGACGATGACGACGCTGAGCGGTCCGGTCACCGCCCCGATCTCTTCCTGGCGCGACACGAGCGACGCAGCCGCGGCGTAGACCAGCGCGAACAACACGAAACCGAGTACGTACCAGAGCAGACCGGCCAGGACCGACACGACACCGACGTCCGGCACGGTGATGACCTGCGTCCGGCTCACCGTGATCAAGGCCACAACGCCCAGCAGCACGAGCTGGAGCAGTCCTACGAGCCCGATGCCGATCACCTTGCCGAGAAGCAGCTGCCGCGGACGGACGGTAGCCAGCAAGATCTCGATGATCCGGTTTGCTTTCTCCTCGACCACGCCCGCGGCGACGAGCTGGCCATAGATCAGCAGAGAAACGTAGAGGAGGATGGCCACGAAGACCCCGACCACGGTGCGCTGGGTCTTGATCGCCGCGTTGGGGTCGAGGAACACTGTGTGAACCGAAGCTGCCGCCACCTGGCCTTCGATGGCGGCCGGATTCGCGCCCGCCGCGACCAGGGCGCGGTTGAGCGCCACCTGTTTGACGAGCGCGTTCAGCGCACCCTCGACCGTCGGGTTGAGCTGATCCTTGACTGCGACGTCCGGGGCCGCGGCGTCGCCGCTCACAAAGACGTCCAGCGTCCCATCGCGAACCTGGTTTTGACCGCTCGCAACGTCGGCGACGTTGTGCGCCTCGACCTTGACGTCTTCGGCTTTGGCCACCGCCTGGAGCGGCTGAGCGAGGGCCTGGGCGTCGCCGCTGAAGCCGACCTTGACGGTTGTGGTCATCCGGCCGAGAACGAAAGCTTGGAGGACGATGTAACCGGCCAGCAGGATCATGAAGATCAGCGTTCCGAAGATGTAGAAGCGGCTGCGCACTCGGGTAAGGAACTCACGCCGAGCGACGAGATATACGACTTGAGCTGACTCAGGCAGTCTCGGCACCACGCGCCTCCGTCATCGCTTCTCGAAAGATCTCGAGCAAGCCTGGCTCATCGCGCCGAAACTCGCGCACCGGGCCGGTGGCGAGCGCGGCCCGCAGGATGGCCTGATCGTCCGCAGCTCCGTCAGGCTCGAGCAGCACCCTCGTGCCGTCAGAGCGGACGAGCCGCACGCCCGCGATTCGGTTCGGCCAGTCGGCCGGTGCTGAAGGAGCGTCGACCCAGTACCGGGCAGGTCCCTGTCCGCGGAGCTCATCGACCGTTCCGCATGCGATGAGGTGTCCGTGCTGGATGATGCCGACCCGGTCGGAGATTCGCTCGACCAGCTCGAGCTGATGGCTCGAGAACACCACGGGCACTCCAGCCGCTGCACGCTCGTGCAGGACTTCGCTCATCGAGTCAACCGCCTCAGGATCGAGTCCCGCGAATGGCTCGTCGAGGACGAGCAGCAACGGGTCAAACACGAGCGCGGCCGCCAGCTGCACGCGCTGCTGGTTGCCGTGGCTCAGCTTCTGGATCTCGTCTCCAGTGCGGCTCTCGAGGTCGAAGCGTTTCAGCCAACTCACCGTCGACCTGGCGGCATTTTCGGGTGACGAGCCGTGGAGCTGCGCCAGGTACCGCAACTGCTCACCGGCCCGCATCTTCGGATACAGTCCGCGTTCCTCAGGCATGTAGCCGATGCGGCGCCTCGTCTCGAAACCGATCGGCGTGCCGTTCCACAGCACCTCGCCGGCATCCGGCAGGAGCACGCCGAGCACGATTCGCATAGTGGTCGTCTTGCCCGCGCCGTTGCTGCCCACAAAGCCGAACACCTCACCGAGGCGGACCTCGAAGCTGAGATCACTCACTGCCCTGAGATCGCCGTAGCGTTTCGCCAGTCCCCTCAGCTCCAACCCCTCGCCCGCCACGAGGAGGGAGTATGGCGGAGCCAGTAGAACGATGAGTTTCTCCTCCCGCTCTAGTCTTAATCGTTGAAGTGAGTGCGGTTTCGGCGCAGATAGGCAGCGTCCCGCCGGCGGTCCGCCCGATCGTGGAGGCGGCGGTGAAGACGGTCCGGGAGGTGGCTCCCGGGGCGGAAGAGATCGCGTACGACATGGCCCGACCGCGCTCGAAGAGCATGGTCTGGAAGCTCGTCCGTTACGCCAAAGGCGGGGAGAACGTCGTCGGCATCGGCACGTTGACGGCCCATTCACATCTCTTCTTCTATCGGGGCCGCGAGCTCGAGGACGGAACTGGGCTGCTCCAGGGGGGCGGCAAGGAGATGCGGTACATCATCCTGAAGAGCCCGGCCGACGTCGAAAGGCCCGAGGTCAAGCGGATGGTGCGCAAGGCGTTCCAGCTGGCCTCCTAGAGTTAGGCGGGTGAAGGTCACCCCGGCCCGCCCGCCCGTCGCGGCGCAGCGTCCACACGTTCTCGAAGCCCATGGCGACCGCCGGGTCGACCCCTACTACTGGCTGCGCGAGCGTGAAAACCCAGAGGTTCTGGCCTACCTGGAGGCGGAGAACGCCTACACGCAGGCCGCGATGGCTCCTCTGGCCGACCTCGAGGAGCGGCTCTACCGCGAGATTCTCGACCGCGTCCAGGAGACGGACTACTCGGCGCCGACCTACTACAAGGGCTGGTGGACGTACACCCGGACCGTTGAGGGTCTGGACTACGAGATCTACTGCCGGAGGCGGGGGTCGATGGACGCCGTCCGCACGCAGGGCGCCCTTCCGGATGCGCCCGAAGAGGTCATCCTCGACGCCAACGAGCTGGCCAGAGGACACGACTATTTCGAGCTCGGATTCGTCGAGCGCTCGCCCGATGAGAACCTGCTGGCGTACGCGGCGGACTACAGCGGATCCGAGCTTCACGACCTTCGATTTCGTGACCTGACCACCGGCCAGGACCTGGAGGACGTGATCCACGAGGTTTACTACGGCGCCGCCTGGGCGGCGGACAGCCGGACATTCTTCTACGTCCGCCCCGATTCCACCATGCGCCCCTACCAGGTGTGGCGGCACCGTTTGGGCACCGCCGTGGAGCGCGACCTCCTCGTCCTGCAGGAGAACGACGAGCGGTTTGAGCTCAACGTCGAGCTGTCCAAGAGCGAGGCCTACATCTTCATCACGAGCGGCAGCCAGGTCACGAGCGACTGCAGGTTCCTGCGCAGCGACCGACCGGACGACGAGCCGGCGCTCGTCGAACCGCGGCGGCCCGACATCGAATATTCGGTCGACCACCAGGACGACCGATTCCTGATCCTGACCAACGACGGCGCGATCAACTTCAGGCTGATGGCGGCACCGGTGTCGAGTCCGGGCAGGTCGTCGTGGACGGAGGTGGTGCCGGAGCGGCCCGGCGTGCGGCTCAATTTCGTCGACGTCCATCGCCGGCATGCGGTGCTCGGCCAGCGCTCCGACGGCCTGGAGAGGCTCGAGGTGCTCGACTCCTCTTCCGGCGCCCTGCACCTGGTCGAGCAGCCCGACGCCGCCTATACGGCTTACCCCGGTTCGAGTCCCGACTACGAGAGCAAGGTGATGCGATTCTTCTACACGTCACTCACCGCGCCATGGTCGGCCGTCGACTACGACATGGAGACGCGCGACCGGACCATCGTCAAAGAGCAGCCGGTCCGCGGCGGTTACAACCGCGAGGACTACTCGACGGAGCGGATATGGGCTGCGTCGCACGACGGAGTTCGCGTGCCGATCTCGCTCGTCTACCGGACTGCCGGAGGGGCCCGTCTTCCCCGCTTGCGCCGAAGTACCGCCGGAGGCGGGGATGGGGCTCGTCCGCTTTTGCTCTACGGCTACGGCGCGTACGAGGCTTCGAACGACCCGATGTTCGACCCGGCCCGCCTCAGCCTCCTGGACCGCGGCTACATCTTCGCCATCGCGCACGTCCGAGGAGGCGGTGAGATGGGGAGGGAGTGGTACGAGGAGGGCCGGCTCATGCGCAAGAAGAACACTTTCCTCGACTTCATCGCGTGCGCGGAGCACCTCGTTGCCGAGGGCTACACCGCTTCCGATCGTCTCTGCATTCGCGGGCGCAGCGCCGGCGGGCTGCTCATCGGCGCCGTCGTGAACATGCGGCCGGACCTCTTCTCGTGCGCCGTCGCCCAGGTGCCGTTCGTCGACGCTCTCACCACCATGCTCGACGACAAGCTGCCGCTCACCGTGAACGAGTACGACGAGTGGGGCGATCCCCGGCAGCCCGAGTTCTACTGGTACATCAAGAGCTACTCGCCGTATGACAACGTCCGGGATGCCGCGTACCCCGCGCTCCTGGTCACCGGCGGGCTCAACGATCCCCGCGTCTCGTACTGGGAGCCCGCGAAGTGGGTCGCCAGGCTGCGAACGCTGAATCAAAGCGACCGTGCCCTGCTGCTCAAGACGCAGATGGGCGCCGGCCACATGGGGCCGTCGGGTCGTTACGAGTCGTGGCGCGAGGAGGCGTTCGTCATGTCTTTCGTGATCTCCCAGCACGCACTTGACTGAGGAGCCAGCCCGGGTTACGCTACGTCGGAATCCACACCCATCCGGGTGTGTCCATCCAAGCCAGACCAACCACAGGAGTGCGCGAATGGGCGAGATCAACAGGAGACGCTTCACCTTCGAGGGTGAAGTGCGCCCGTCCGCACACCACTATTGATTCTGGTTCGGTAGCAGTCAGCTAGAAGCCAGAGCCTCAAAGAGGGACCGTGCGGTTGTTGGGCACCGCGACGGTCCTTTTCTTTTTGTCCACCCGGTTTCTGGGAGCTTGTGATGACCACCCCCGCGATAGAGATTCAAGGCGTGAGGAAGGCGTTCGCCCATCGCGAGCGCGAGCCCGGCGCGCCGTGGTGGCGCCGGGAGCGCAAGGAAAAGGTGGCGCTGTATGAGCTCGACCTGACGGTCGAGCGAGGCGGCGTGACCGGCATCCTCGGGCCGAACGGCAGCGGCAAGTCGACGCTCATCCGGATCCTCGGGACGCTGCTCACGCCCGACGCCGGCACCGCCCGCGTCTTCGGCTGGGACGTGGTGACCGAGGCACTCGAAGTTCGGCGCCACGTGAACCGCGTCTCGGTGGAGGCGGCGTTCTTCAGGGAGCTCAGCCCCTGGGAGAACATGGTCTACGCGGCGCGACTCTACGGCAGCGCGGGCGGGACGAGGCGCCGGGTGGTCGAGATCCTCAACCTGCTCGGACTACCGCTCGACGTCATCGACCAGCCGATGAAGCAGCTGTCCAGAGGCCAGCAGCAGAAGGTGGCGATCGCACGCAGCTTTCTCACGGCGCCCTCCCTGTTGCTCATGGACGAGCCGACGACCGGGCTCGACCCGCGGTCGAAAAAAGAGGTGCAGAGCGTGCTCGACACCCTGCGCGCCGAACGCGAGATCACGGTGCTGCTGTGCACGCACGACATGGACGAGGCGGCGGCGCTCTGCCAGCGCGTGTTGATGATGGACGGCGGCCGCGTGCTCGCCGACGGGACCCCTGACCAGCTGTGCCGCGCGCATGGCGGCGCCTCGCTCGAGAAAGTGTTCATGCATCTGACCGGCAAGTCACTCGAGGCCGAGGAAGAGGGGCCGGCGGAGGTGGCCCCGTGACCATAGGCATCCGGCGCTCGGAGGTCGGTGCTCTCTTTGGTTTCGCCGAGCGGCAGCTTTACGTCTACAAGCGCTACTGGGTGTGGGAGGTCGTCTGGCTTTTCTACAGCATCGTCAGCGTGCTGTCGATCGGCTTCCTGGCGTCCGGCCTCGACACCCTCGGCGCGGTCGGCGCAGGGTTCGACCTGCGCAAGGCGCAGCTGTACCTCCTGATAGGTGCACTGCTCTGGGGCTACCTGTCGCTCGTCTTCATGGAGGCGGCCTACGCCATCGCGTGGGAGCGGTGGGAGGGAACCATCGAGTACACGTTCATGGCGCCGGTCCGGCGCGTCACGCACCTGATGGGCATCTGCCTGTTCGCGATCGGCTACGGCCTGGCGCGAACTTTCATCGTCCTGCTGGCCGCCATAGCGATCTTCAACCTCGACTTCTCGCACGCCAACCTGCTCGGCACCCTCGTCGTTCTCGCGGCTTCGATCGTTCCGCTCATCGGGCTGGCCATCCTCACGTCGGTCCTGCCCCTGCTCTCGCCCCAGAAGGGCGAGCAGATGTCGTTCGCGTTCCAGGGCTTCATGCTCCTCGTCTCCGGCGTCTACTACCCGCTGAGCGTGCTGCCATTACCCCTGCAGGTGGCGGGCGCCGCAAGCCCCTTGACCTACGCGCTCTCCGGCATGAGGCGGAGCCTGCTCGAGGGCGCGGGAGTGGGGGACCAGCTGCCCACTGTCGGGATCCTCCTGGGCATGGGGGCGGTGCTCATCCCGCTTGCGATCCTGGTGTTCGGCTGGGCCGAAAACCGCGCCAAGCGGCTCGGCCTGCTCAAGCGGAGCGGGTAAACCTATGTAAGGGTCGGCAAACGCCACCTGACTCGACGACCAAACTAATGTTCGTCGATATCACATTTCGGCCCCACATGTTGTGCCCGGCCGCGCCCGAGCCCCAAAATGCTGCGCCGTCACTCGAGGGGGCCGGTTTGGGGCCGCTAGATCTTGTGGTAAAGGTATTGACAGGGTTAACCGGCGTTGTTACTGTCTGCGGCGAATCGCGGTGATCAGTGGGGAGAAGTGGTGAACCCAGCAGACATGCACCAATACGTCGCACCCTACGTCCAGGTAAGGCACGCCATACACCTCCTCTACGCCACTTCTCCCCGCAGCCGCGATGAAGGCGACGAGATCGGCCTCAACCACCGCTTTGACAAGCACGGCAACCGCCTTCCCCTCGAGCTCCACGGCTGCGGCTGCAGCCTCTGCGCCCGCAGCGAGCGGCGCCGCCTCCAATTCTGGGAGTCCCGGTGAACGGTGTTTACGGGGGCGCATCGGGTGAGGGTGGACGACAAAGGCCGGCTGGCGATTCCGGCGCAGTTTCGCAAGCAGCTCCGGGAGGGCAGCTACGTCTCGGTGAGCCAGGACAACGTCCTGGCGATCTACCCGCCGGACCTCTGGGGCGCACTGGCCGACCAGCTCAAGAGCCCGCTCCCGGGTCCCGACCAGCGCGCGCTGGCGCGCACGCTGTACTCGATGTCGGACCCGTTCGAGCCGGACGGCCAGGGCCGGATCAGCCTGCAGCCCGAACAACGCCGCCTCGCGGGGATCGAGACCCCGTCGACGGTGGTGGTGATCGGCATGGGCTCCAGGGTGGAAATCTGGCCCGAGGGGCGATGGGACAGCTACAACGCCGACGCGCAAGGGCGCTTCACCGAATTCGCTGACAGGGTGATCTCAGGGCATTAGTCCGCACGTACCAGCACTTTCACAAGAGGTAATAGAGCTGCTCCAGCCCCGAGCGGGCGCGGTCGCGATCGACTGCACGCTCGGGCAGGCGGGCCATGCCCGCCACATCCTGGAGAGGATCACACCTGGCGGCCGGCTGCTCGGGATCGACCGCGATCCCGCCGCGGTCAGGTCCGGCCAGGAATCGCTGGCCACGTTCGGTCCTTCGGCGGTCGTCGTTCAAGGGAGGTTTTCCGACCTCGAGGCGATCGCCTCTCAGCACGGTTTCGTCCCAGCGGATGCGGTCCTCTTCGACTTCGGTCTCTCCAGCACCCAGGTCGACGACGCCGCGCGTGGGTTCAGCTTCCGCGCTGACGGGCCGCTCGACATGCGGATGGACCCGACC
>DATIOJ010000080.1:0-3806 GCA_035473355.1 Candidatus Limnocylindrales bacterium | reverse complement strand
TCGCCACCCGTGTAGTAGCCGCCGTCCGTCCAGGCCTTGGCCTGGCGGATGTTGCCGCCGTAGGGCATCGACCAGACCGCCAGGCTGACGTCGTAGCAACCCGAGCACTTGAGGCCGTCATACGTCATCCAGAGCGTGGATCCGTCTGGACTCATCCGCGGATAGAAGGACCAGTGGTAGGCGCCGATGTCGTTGCTGTACGAGGGCGATCGGTTGTCCGTCAGCTGCCGCACCACGCCGCCGAACCGATTCAGCACATAAACGTCGGAATAGAGGGCGTTCTGCCTGATGGCGAGCAAGCTCTGACCATCGGTGAAAGGAGCGGGCTGCTTCCAGCCATCTTCCGGTGTGAGCTGATGAAAGCGACCGGCGTTCAGGCTGTAGATGGCGCCCGACTGCGTGAGGTAGAGCGTGCCGGGCAGCACCAGCGCCTGCGGGCGTGGCGCGGAGGTGGTCGGCTTCTCGGCCGGCACCGCGACCTTGGACTGGCGTGAGCTGAGATACATGTACGTCGAGGTCCCGACAACCACCATCAGAACCGCAAGCACGACGCCCAGGATGAATTTCGGGATCACGGGAAGTACTGGTGCACCAGGGGCAGGATCAGGCTCCAGTTGGCCGTGATGTATGTCTCCGGACATCCACACCCGTGCGTGTAAGGATTGGCGAGCACGATCTGGTTGATCGAGTCGGGGCTGTCGAAGCTCGACGCTAGCGGCAGCAGCTGGGCCACCTTGGAGAGCCCCATGCTCGTCTTGAGCTCGCCACCCAGCGCCTTGGAGATCTGGGGCAGGTCTTCGGGGGAGATCTGTTTCGCCTTTTGCCGGATTGCGATCAGGACCTGTTGCTGGCGCTGGGAGCGGCCGAGGTCGCTCTGCAGGTCGCCGTGCCGCGAGCGCACGTACTGCATGGCGTGCAGGCCGTCCAGGTGCTGCGGTCCCGCGAGCACCGCGACCCGTTCGTAGTCATACGGCCAGCCGCTGATGATGTCGGCCGGGTAGTAGTCGTCCATGACCGGGTTGCTCGTCACGACGTCGACGCCTCCGATGGCGTCGATGAGCTTGACCAGGCCGAGCAGACCGATCCATATGTAGTCGTCGACCTGCACCCCGAAGTCCTGCTCGACCGTCGCGATCGCGGCGTCCGCTCCGCCGTACGAGTAGGCGCCGTCGATCTTGCCGGAACCGCCGGTCGAGAGATGGACGAAGAGGTCGCGTGGGATCGACAGCATCGTGACCTGCTTGGTCGACGGCACGACCCGGACCAGGATCATCGACTGCGTCAGGACGTGGTCGCCGATGAACTTGGAGTCGTCGTCCGATCCGAGCAACAGCACGGTGAACGCGCCCGTGACCGGGGCGGCGGTGGCTGAAGGCGAGCTCGAGGCCGACGCCGAGGCGGTGCTGCTCGGCGACGGCGTGACGTGGATCACCTGTCCCGTCGACTCGAAGAAGAGCTGAGCCGCAGGGATGAAGTAGGCCAAACCGCCCGCCATCGACGACATGACGATGGCAAGGACGATGAGGAAGCTGGTGCGAAAAGGGCTTAGCCGCCGGCGAGATGCTCTGACGCGGTGCCCCACTCGAAAGCCGAGAGGCAAGGGACACCCATTCTAGACCGCGGGACCGTATGCCTTTGTAAGCGCCCTGTTAACGGTCCTCAAGGTCTGACGGCCTACGCATGCACCGCAAGCTGCACGGCCTTCACGACGAGCATCACGATCGATAGCACGAGGTAGCCACCCAGCGCGTAGATCGCGATCCTGCGAGCGAGCGACCATTGCGGTCGTTCCAGCAGCGCGAGGGCGGGCATCCGCCAGTTCGCGCGCTCCTCCCTCGACACTTCCGGCTCCGGCGGCAGGCGGTGCAGCTGAGCCCATATCGCGCCGGCAATCAGGACACCTGCAGCCGCCGAGCCCAGTACGAGCAACAACCTGGTGACATCGATCGCAGGAAACACGGTCGAGATGACCAGGATCATCGAGAGAACGAGCATCGCGCCGACGATGACACCCGCAACGGCGTTGAGCCACGGCCGGTTGATCCACGGTCCGAGCACGGCGCGGTCGTTGCACAGCAGGACTGCGAAGACGGTGGCGCTCGGCAGCATGATTCCCGCAAGGGCCTGCACCGCCGTCGTGATGAGCCCGAGCGGAGCGTGTGGAATCAGCACGATCGCGGCTGCCACGGCAACCATCGCCGTGTACGACGAATAAAACAGCTTGGCTTCGCGAACGCCGCGATGCAGCGAGTGCCTCAGCCCGAACATGTCGCCGAACGCGTACGACGTGGCGAGAGTCACGGCTGACGCTCCCACGATCGACGCGTCGAACAGCAGCACCGCGAAGATCGCGCCTGCCGCGGGCGAGATGTAGTGGTGGAGCCCCCGCGCGATGTGGAGCGCGTCCTGGTAGTGGCCGAATTCAGACGTCCCCGTGAAAGCCGAGGCGGTCGCCATCATGATCGCGGCGGCGCCGACGACCACGACGAACGCGCCCAGCACCGTGTCGGCCTTTTCGTAGTCGAGCCATCGCGGCGTGATGCGCTTGTCGATGACGTTTGACTGCTGAAAGAAGAGCTGCCAGGGCGCCACCGTCGTGCCCACGACGGCGACGATGAGGAGCGCCGAGTTCGAGGTCAGGCCACCCTGCACGCCCGGGATCAGGAACCCCCTGATGGCCGCATCCCCCGCGGGGTGGCTCAAGACGGCCAGGGGCAGCACGAGCAGGCTCAGGAAGAGGAACACGAACATGGCTCGCTCCCAGCGCCTGAAGTTGCCACTGATCGTGATGCCGATCAGGATCAGGGCCGCGAGCGGAACGACGATGGCGGGTTTCAGCCCGAAGTATTCACCCGCCAGGCTGATGCCCATGAACTCCGTGCTGATCGTCAGGAAGTTGAGGAGAAAGATTCCGCCGACCGAGTACCAGCCCCACAAGCGACCGAATCGCTCGCTGATCAGCCGGGCGTATCCGACGCCTGTGACGGCGCCGAGGCGCACCACCATCTCCTGGTTCACGATCAGCACAGGGATCAGGAGCAGCAGCGTCCAGAGCAGCGAGTAGCCGAAGTCCTGGCCTGCCTGCGCGTAGGTGGAGACGCCTCCCGCGTCGTTGTCGCCGACCATGACGATGAGGCCGGGGCCGATGATCGCGAGCAGCGTCAGAATGCGGCGCCGCCACGTTCGGCGCGGCCCGACGTCGCTGACCCGGATGGTGCCGAACGCGCCGTGGATGTCGCCGGCGTGCATCTCGTCGAGCACCGCCGACGTTGGCTTCAAGCGCGAGTCCTTTCGGTTTGGCTCGCGCTCAGACATGTCGGTCTATACCCCGGTCGAGGCCTCGACACGCGCGCGCCACTCTTCAGGCACGAGCGCTTCGATGACATCGTCTGCCGAGAGGGCGCCGATCAGGTTGCCGGCGGCGTCGGTGACGGCCAGCGCCGTCAGGTTGTAGTCCGCCATCAGCAACGTGACGTCGGCGAAGTCGGCGTTGCCGTGGACTGCGATGTTGGTGACCTCCAGCTCTTCGACTCGCCGCGCACGGTCGGCGCGCAGAAGGTCGACGACTCCGATGCTGCCGGCGTAACGGCCGTCGGGCTCGGTGATGAAGACGGTGTTCAGGAGCTGGTGCGGCGTCTTGTCGTCGGTGCGGACAGCCTCGAGCGCCACATCGACCGTCGCGTCGCGGATGACCCAGATGTAGTCGGGGCTCATCATTCCGCCGGCGGTCGTCGGGTGGTACTGCAGGAGCTTGCGCAGCTTGTGCTGCTGACCGGCGGACATCATGTCGAAGACCGGCTTGCGCC
>DATIOJ010000079.1:0-7121 GCA_035473355.1 Candidatus Limnocylindrales bacterium | reverse complement strand
CGATCGCAGTGTGGCCGCGGGTGTGGCCGACCAGCGGGATCATCAGGATCTCCGGGTCGACGCCGGGGAGAACTCGGATGCTCTGAAAGCCAAACCACGAATCGCCGTCCACCTCGTGGGTCTGCCACTTGGGGCCGTGGGCGAAGTGGCCGCTTGGATAGCGCATGCGGTCGCGCAGGCTCGGATGAACCGCGGCCTCGTATTCAGGCCTGAAGGTGTGGACTTCGGCCTGGGGGAAGTCTGGGAGCCCGCCGGCGTGGTCGAGGTCGAGATGGGTGCAGGCGATGTGGCGGACGTCTCCGGGGGCGAAGCCGAGCCGGCGCACGTGCTCGAGCGCGGTGTCCGACGTGTCTTTCGCAGGGCGAAACGCCGCCGTGAACGGGACGCCGAGAGAGCGGTACGGGTTGCGCAGGTCACCGATGCCCATCCCGGTGTCGATCAGCACGAGCGTGTCATCCGTCTCGACCAGCAGGCAGTGGCACACGATTCGCGCGCCGGTCCAGCCGCCCTCCCCGCTGACGATCTTGCCGCCGTATGGGCACAACGTCCCGCAGTTAAGGTGGTGAATCTTCGCGACCATCGGCGCGATCCTCGCACAGATCGGTCGCGCCATTTACACCAGCAGCACCCATGGAAGCCGCGACCGCCACGCGTAGCGTCCTGATCTAATTCTGGACCTGCTCGAGCGCGGTCAATGGCGATGCGACTAGCACCCCGGATTCGGCGGCTGGCTTTTGCCTGGGCTGCGCTCGCCGTTCTGATGCCTATGCAGGCCTACGCGCAAGGATCGGAGTCGGCCGAGCAGCAGCTGGCGGCGAAGTACTCGCCGCTGCTGTCGCTGGATCCGCAGAGCAAGCCATGCGGGTCGGGCGAGGCGTACCGGCCGACGGTCGTCGACATCGCGCTGGGAAGGCAGAGCGTGGTTCTGCGCGATGCGCATGGGGCGGTGGTCAAGCGCGGACCCACCTCGGCAGACCTGTGGCGTCACGCGGACGTTGGCTACTACCTGGATTTCCCGGGCGATCCGCTCAACCCGGGGTGCAGCTACGAGAAGCAGTTCAGAGACTGGAATGACGGGCGCAAGCCGAGCGTTTACGCGCACGTTGCGACCGACCCGTCGCATCCCGGCAAGCTGGCCGTCCAGTACTGGTTCTACTACACGTTCAACGACTTCACCGACAAACATGAGAGCGACTGGGAGATGTCTCAGGTCGACTTCGACGCGCCGGATGCGTCGACGGCGCTGGCCAAGGGCCCGTACGAGGTCGACCTGTCGCAGCACGCCGGCGGCGAGCGGTCTAGTTGGACCGACCCGAAGGTCCAGAAGCAGGGCACCCACCCGGTGATCTACGACGCGACGGGCTCGCACGCCAACTACTTCGGCAGCGGCCTGTATCTGGGCCGTGGGGCGCGCGAGGGCTTCGGCTGCGATGACACGCGCACGGCGACCACGCGGCTGCAACTCCAGACGGTGCTGCTGCCCGACGTCCCCTCCGCGGCGTCGGCGCCGTACGCATGGCTGGCGTTCCAGGGGCGCTGGGGCCAGAAGGAGCAGGGGATCAACAACGGTCCCACCGGACCTGCGACCAAGCCGCAATGGTCCGCGCCGATCGAGTGGGGCAACGGACTTCGCGACACGAGCGTCGAACTACCGGGTGGGCGGACATTCGGAGTCAGCGTCGGCACTTTCTTCTGTGGCGCGGTGACCGCGGGCGCAACGGTGTTGAACTGGTCGCTGCTCCACCCGGTGCCGTTCGTGGCAGCTCTGCTGCTCGTCGTCGGGGTACTGCTGGGTGCGATGCGCACGACGACTTGGCGCCCACCGGATCCGCGCCCCCTTCGACAGCAGCGACAGGGCGGCCAGATCTTCAGAGCGGCGAGGCGAGTCTATGCGCGCAACCTGCTCATCTTCATCGCGGCGGGCGCCAACTTCATTCCTGTATATCTGGCCGCAGCCGGAATCCAATGGGTCGTCTTCCATGTCTCCAGCGCCGCGCCCCTGATCGCACTCGACGGTCGGCACGGCGCCGTGACTGCACTCCTGGCGGTTCTCATCGGTGGCGTCGGCGGTTTGTTTGCATCGGTGATCACGACCGCCGCGGTCGCCGTGATCCTCGAGGAGATCGACGCCGGCCGACGCATCCTGGCGGGTCAGGCCTACCGGAGGGTGCTGCGACGACTGCGGCCCCTGACCCGAGGAATGGCGACCGAGCTCGTCATGGTGATTCTGCTCACGATCACCGTCATCGGGATTCCGTTGGCGATCCATCGCTTCGTCCGCTGGTCGCTGTTTGCCGAGGCATGCATCCTTAACGACCTCTCGGCGACGGAGTCGCTTCGACGCAGCTCTGAGCTGGTACGCGGGCACTGGTGGCGGACGTTCGGCTTCACTGCTGTGGTCGACGTGTTGGCGATTCTGTCCGGGCCGCTATTGGGCGTGGCGCTGCTGCTCCTGACAGACCACTCGCTCAACTTCATCAACCTCGCGGCGGCGCTCGTCTACGCGGTCACGGTCCCATACGCCGCGATCCAGCTGACGCTTTACTACTTCGATCTCGAGGCTCGAAAGGCCGCCGAGCCGGTAGCTGCGTGATTGCGCGCGGGCGGCTTGCTAAGCAGCCAGCCGCCGGTCGCCGTGACCCGCTGTCAGCCGACAAAGGTCGACATCGTCAGCGAATCCCCTGAGCCTGTGGCGTCCCAGAGGCGTTGCTTCGACGCCGGCTACGGCGGCCAGGGAGACGGGTGCAACGACCTCGCCGGCGGCAGCCAGCTTGACCGCCCGCGCCGCTAGGTTGACCACGGGACCGAACACGTCACCGTTGCGCGTCAGCACGCCACCGGCGGCGACGCCGCCTCGCACGGGCGGGACGCGTGGATGCTCGCTAACCACCTTGATGACGTGCTGGGCGATGTCCAGCGCCGCAGACTCGTCGGCGACGACGTACATCACTGCGTCTCCGATCAGCTTGACGACGCGCCCGCCTTTCGCGGTGACCGTGTCCGCAGCGGTGTGCTCGAACTCGGTGAGGACGGCTTCGAGCTCGCTCGTCGACAGGCGTTGCGCCAGCGCTGTCGACCCGACCAGGTCCAGGAACCCCACGCACATCTGCCGAGTCTCATATCCAAGCTCGCTCGCGGTCCCGCGCGTCGTCCTCCGCGCGCCGATGATGTGCTCGCGCAACAGCGTTTCCAGCACAGCCCCGGCGGCCGGCACGAGCGCTACAGCCTCGGCGCTGGCGCGCGCGGCGCGCAGCCCGACGGGATCGGTATTGAGGATCCAGGGCTCGACGTTGACCAGAAAGGCAGACACGGAAGCGTCAGCGAGACGAGCCATCGCGGAACCCATCACGCGCACCAGCTGGAGCGCAGCCGCTTGGCCGAAGATCGCCTCGGCGGCGACGGTGCTCACTGCGACGTCGACGAGCTGCTCGCTGATCACACGGTCCTCAGGTCCGGGCTCCGCGAACCCTGCCGCGCGGATGATCCGGAGAAGCTTCTCCTCGGTGACGCCCGCCCGCTCGGCGGCCTCAGACAGAGTCAAGGCCTCGCCGGCGCGGCTCGCGACGACCGTCGCCAGCCCCGGTAGGTCATCGCGGTGCTGGACGAGGTCGTCGGCCGTCGCGCCAAGGCTGACGAGATACTCCAGCAGCTCGAGCTTGCGCTTGGCATGCGGCTCGGCGGGGTCATAGACGCCCAGGGTCTCGAAGCCGTCTGCCGTCAAGCGGTCCATGGACGGCAGGACGCGACGCCAGCCGGAATCCTTCCAGCGAGATCTGCCCGCCGCGACGGCGTTGACCCTACGGCCCGATCGCCTGTGTCCCCAACTGCAAGGTATCCCGTCGCTAGAAGTCAACCTTTGACTACCGCCCGGTGGTAGCTTGACGTGCGTGGCGCGGCACCTGGACGACGCGGCGGAGATGACGGTGGCCGATGTGGTCCACAAGCACTTCAACGTGCTCGCCGCCGGCGCGACCGTGGCGGAGGTCAGAGCCTGGTTCGCCGCCAGCCCGCACCGCCGGATGGCGCTGCTCGCCGACGACGGGCGCTATGCGGGCTCCGTCACCCTCCACGATCTCGATGGCGAGGCCGACCCGCATGCGCCGGCCGCGCGGTACGCGCACGATGGGCCGACGGTCGCACCCGACGCTCCCGCCCAACTCGGCTACTCGATCGCCACCAGTACCGACGCGCGACGCGTCCCGGTCGTCGACGCGGACGGAACGCTGCTCGGGATCGTCGCAATCACGGCCGACATGACCGGGTTCTGCGGCGCGCCCTAGCGGCCCGACGTCACGGGAGGACGTCCGCGAGTGCATCGTGGCCATTGGACCGTGCCCATCCGAGTGCGTTGCCGCCGTGGAGCTTGTCCTGGATGAGCGGATCCGCTCCGAGCTCGAGCAGCGTCACGACCGCATCGCGCTGGCCTGACTGCGCCGCGAGGTGGATGGCGGTGACGCCTTCGCCGTGGCTCGGTCCCCCGAACGTGCCTCGCTGATCCACATCAGCGCCGAGCTCGACGAGCGTCCGGATTGAGTTCACGCGACCGTTGGCCGCCGCCCAGGTCAGTGCCGTCCCGCGGTACGGATCGGCGTCGACTCGAGCTCCGAGGTCGACGAGCACCGGCAACGCCTGGTCACGGTCCGACTTGGCGGCCCACACGAGCGCCTCGTCGAGCACCTCCTGGGGATCGTCGGAGGGATTCCAGGCCGGGAAGCCCCCGTGGGGGCGATAGAAGCCCCGGCATGCGCCTGCCTGTGGCGTGCCGACCAGGTCGCGGATCAGCTCGAGGTCGCCCAGCCCGGCGGCGGCCCGCAGGTTGACCGGTTCCCGACCGAGGAGCGGCACGACTTCGCGATGGCCCCAGAACAACGCCGCGACCAGCGGCGTGCCGCCTTCTCCGCGGGCAAACAGGTCGGTCCGCGCGCCGGCGTCGAGCATCAGCCTGGCGAGCTCGCGGTCGTTGCCATAGCCCGCCTGATGCAGCTTCGTCCACCCGTAGTCGTTGCCGCGGTTGGGGTCGGCGCCGCGCTCGAGCAGCACCGACACGATCGCCAGATCGCCGGCCATCCCGAGCAGGTCGTTGCCGTTCGTCCCGCGCTGAATCGCGAGATCGGGGAACCGGTCGAGCAGTTCGACGACGCGCTCGCGATCGTTGTCCTCGATCGCCCGGTAGGCGAGCACGAACGGCGTCGGTGGTTCATCGCCGCTCTGCATCGCTTCGACGTGGCGGCGAAGCTCGCGCCAGCTCGAGAACCCGTGGCGCGTGGCGAGGTCGCGCCGTGCGTCCGCGGCGCTGACTCCGTTGACGGTCGCGATGCCGTGGGCGCGTCCCTCGTAGTAGTCGAGGTCGGTGCGAAACGGCTGCTCGAGCGCCAGGCGCTCGACGTACGCCTTGAGCTTCGGCCAGCTTTGAAAGCCCAACTCGCGCGCAAGCTCGAACTGCACCTCGGCCAGCTTGACGTCCTGGCCCTGGGCACGGCGCTCGCTTACGCGCTCCTTGGCCTGCTTGCGCAGCTGCTCCAGGCTGAGCTGAAAAGTCACTGTTGCTCCCTTCCGTCGCGCCGGGCGCCCGCCTGGTCCGGCTGGAGAGGAAGCGTGGTCAAACGTCCTCGGAGACAGAGGGTGGGCTCAGCCCTTTCCGGCGGACTGGACGCGGCCCTCGCCGCGCGGTTAAGTCTAATCACCCGCTGCGGACCGGCGGACGCCCGCGCCGGGGTATCGCCTTTGCCTGGTTGGGCATCCGGCCCGCGTCGTCTAGGGCCCTGCGAAGGAGGATCTCGATCTGGGCGTTGAGGCTGCGCAGTTCGTCGGCGGCCCACCGAGCCAGGGCGTCATGGACGGCGGGGTCGAGGCGCAGCGGGACCTGCTTGCGCTCGCTGCTCACGTATAGAGCGATCCGGTGTTGACGACAGGGGAGGGAGGCTGATCGCCACAGAGCACCACCATCAGGTTGCTGACCATCGCCGCCTTGCGCTCCTCGTCGAGCTCGACGATTCCACGCTCGTCGAGCCGGGACAGCGCCATGTCGACCATTCCCACGGCACCGTCCACGATCCGGGAACGAGCGGCGACGACGGCGTTGGCCTGCTGACGGCGGAGCATCGCCTGTGCGATCTCCGACGCGTAGGCGAGATGGCTGATCCGCACCTCGACGATCTCGACCCCGGCGATCACGACCCGCTCGGCCATCTCGTGCGCGAGCTCGCCGGCGACGAGGTCGGTCGAGCCGCGCAACGACGTGCCCTCCCCGTCGGCGTCGTCGTATGGATGTGTGGTCGCGACGTGGCGCAGCGCCGACTCGGCCTGCACGTGGACAAAGTCGACGAAGTCGTCCACGGCGTAGACCGCCTGTGCGGTGTCCGCCACCTGCCAGACGACGATCGCCGCGATCTCCACCGGATTGCCCTCCGCATCGTTGACCTTCAGGCGGTTGGTCTCGAAGTTGCGGACGCGGATGCTGAGGCTGCGGCGGTCGGCCAGCGGCACGGTCCACCACAGGCCGGCGCGGCGGATGGTGCCGACGTAGGTTCCGAAGAACCGCACGACCTTGGTCTGGCCGGGCTGCACGATCATCAGCGAGCTCGCCACGAGCACGCCGACGACGATCGGCGCGGCGAGCCAGCCCGTTCCTGCGAGCGCAAAGCAAGCGGCGATGCAACCGGCGACGACGATCACACCTGCCCAGCCCGTGATCGCCAAAGCCGGGCGCTCGTGGATGTCGACACGGGTTCCGGCGTGACCGACTGGTCCCGCCTGTGACTGCCGGTGGGGCCCGACGTCTGTACTCATGATGCCTCCAATTGAAAACATGCCCCTAGAAAAGTGATTTCTATTAGATATCACTTTTCGTGGGAGTGCGCAAGCCGCCCGGCGTTCAGCAGCTGGTTCAAGTCGTCGAGCACGGCGTCGGGTTCGTGTTGGAGGCGGTGCTGGGTGATGCGCAGTACTCGGTAGCCGGCGACGGTGAGCTTGGCGTCGCTGCGGCGGTCTTTCTCAAACTGTGCGCGGGATTTGTGGAACGCGAAGCCGTCGAGTTCGACGATCACGCGCTCGTGGCGCCATAGCGCGTCGACGAGTTCGCCTTCGACGAGCACGTTGGTCTCGGGTTCGGGCAGGTCGGA
>DATIOJ010000078.1:0-17281 GCA_035473355.1 Candidatus Limnocylindrales bacterium | reverse complement strand
AAGCTGTGCGAATTGAGCATGGGGAAGCTCCTCAAGGAACGAGCGTTTCTCGACGGGAACGAGGCATCGAGCATAGCAAGTCCGTGCCGCACCGGCAGTCATCCGTTCGGCCGAACGCCCACTCGAAATCCGTACCGCGGTTGCAGCGCGCAGGCGTGGTGCGGCGCAGTGCATCGACGCACCGGGATGGTGCACCAAACCGATGCAAGGGCACGGCCCAAGGTTGAGGCGTCGACCGTGCCGAACGCCTCGATCCTCGGGTCGTCCTTCGGAGCGCGTCCACCGCCCAACAGCCCGGTCGTGCCGTCATCACCCGTGCCGGCCAGCTCGAGCATCCGCTTCTTGCGGGCTCGAGGCTTACTCGAAGACCTTGGTGAGGTCGTACAGCTCCTTGGGCACGCGCCGTGTCTCTTTGATCACCTCGGTCAGGGGCACGACCTCTACGTCGCCGTTGCGGCGGATGGGGATGACACCGCTCTTGCCGTCGACGATCAGCTCGACCGCCGTGACGCCGAGTCGCGTCGCCCAGATCCGGTCGACCGGCGACGGCGAACCGCCACGCTGCAGGTGACCGAGCACGGTGACCCTCGTCTCGAATCCCGTCTCGCCCTCGACGCGTCCCGCCAGGAGGTCGCCGATGCCGCGCTTGGCCAGCCGGATGTGGCCAAACGCATCCTTCTCGGCCTCGCCACCCATGTCTCGGTCCAGCTCGGGGATGTGGGCGCCCTCGGCCACGACGATGATGCTGAACAGCTTGCCCTCCCCGCGGCGGCGGTAGAGGTGCGCCACCACCTCGGAAAGCGGAACCTCGAACTCCGGGATGATGATCAGGTCCGCGCCTCCGGCGATCCCGCCCATCAGCGCGACCCAGCCGGCGTCGCGACCCATGACCTCGACCACCATGACGCGGTGGTGCGCGGACGCTGTCGTGTGCAGGCGGTCGAGCGCCTCCGTGACCACGCCGACCGCGGTGTCGAAGCCGATGCAGAACTCGGTCACCGCCAGGTCGTTGTCGATCGTCTTCGGCACTCCCACGGTCCGGAACCCGGCTTCGTGCAGCTTTGCCGCGACGCTGAGGGTGTCGTCACCACCGATCGGGACGAGCGCGTCGATGCCGTTGTGGCGCAGGGCCTTGATCACCCGCTCGATCCCGTTCTGCTCTTTCAACGGGTTCGTCCGGGAGGTGCCGAGGATCGTGCCGCCCTGCGGCAGAATGCCCCGAACGTCGGCCGGCTTCAGCTCATCGATGAGCCCTTCGCCTAGGCATCCGGCCCATCCGTTCTTCACGCCGCTGACCTGGTGGCCGAGCTGGAACGCGCGGCGAGCGACGGCCCGAATCGCGGCGTTGAGCCCGGGCGCGTCGCCACCGCCGGTTAAGACCCCGATTCGCATGGGCTAAAAGGTTAAGCCGTCCCGCTGAGGCGCTCGAGTATCTGGTCCACAGTCAGCTCGGCGAGCGAGCCGAGCACAAGGTCCGCGTCGCTCAGGTCGAGCTGAGCGGTGATCGGGTTTGGGATCGCCACGCACCGCATGCCGGCGCGCTTCGCGGCGGTAACTCCGTTCGGCGAGTCTTCGATGGCGATCGCCTCGCCGGCCGAGACGCCGAGGCATTCGAGCACGGCGATGTAGAGGTCGGGCTCGGGTTTGGCATTGGCCACGTCGTCGCGGCAGCGCAGGCAGTCGAAGCGGTCGAGGATCCCAAGCCGAGCCAGGTGACCGGTGACCCACTCCCTCGTGGAGCTCGACGCGACGCCGAGCTTCATGTCCGCCGCCCGCGCTTCGTCTAGCCGCCGCACAACGCCCGGCAGCGTGCTCTCGGCAAGGACCAGCTGAGTCCGCCGGTCGATGCGGCGGTCGAGAACGTCCTGGGGCAGCGGCCTGCCGAGCCGCTCCTCGAGGTGCCGCTGCGGATGGAAGCCGGTCGTCGTCGACCCGACGATCTGCACCCAGCGGTCGAATGGGAGCTCTTCGCCGTGCGCCTCATAAACCTCGAGCCAGGAGCGGTACACCGGACCCTCCGTGTCGAGGATCAGGCCGTCGAAGTCGAACACGATGGCTCGAATCACGCGCTCACAGATTAGGATCGCCGTTGCCGTGACCAGCGAGCGCAAACAGCCGCCGACCAACTCGATCGGCTGGGCCGGTGCGCTGCTGCTCGGCCTCGCCCTGGTGGCGGTTGCGGTGATGCTCGTTGTCCTTTTCGGCGTGCTCGACGCATTTCACTTCGGCTCGCTGGGCGACTTCTTCACGCCAGACCCCGCCGCTGCGGCGGGCACGCTTGGCCTGGTCGGAGGCGCCGAGGGCGTGACCCTCAGCATCGTGCTCCTGGGCGTGATGTTCGGCATCCAGACGTCGTCGTCGCGCTACTCGCCGCGTATCATCGGCATCTTCACGCGCAACCCGCTCAACGCGCTGGTGCTGAGCTTCGCGCTCGCCTCGATCCTCTACACGTTCCTGGTCCGCTCCGAGGTCAAGGTCAACTACGTGCCGATGGCCAGCGTGGCCGTCGCCGAGATTCTCGCCCTCATCAACTTCGCGATCCTGTTTCCGTACGTCCTCTACATCTTCGAGGTCATGCGGGCGGAGACGCTGGTCGGCGCGGTCATGCGGCGCGCTCGCCGAAACCTGAAGGACAGAACGGACCTGATGACATGCATCGCTCAGGTCACAGACATCGCGTACGGCTCGATCCAGCTCGGCGACATGCCCGTCTGCGTGTTGAGCATCGAGGTCCTCGGCCAGTTCACGGCCGGCGACTACCTGCCCGCGAAGAAGAAGCAGAACGCGGAGTGGTTCAAGGTCGGACACGCCGACCTGCCGGGCGCCTCCGACCAGATCATCGCGGAGGTCAACCGCGCCAAGACGTGGTTCGAGTACCTGGTGATGACGAGCTTTGTCGACATGGTCGGCCTGACTCCGGTCCATCGCAAGGAGGCGGTGCACGCGATCGCCGTCGCCACGCGCCACATCGGCCTCGCGGCGATCGACATCGGCGACCCGGAGGTGGCCGAGCTGTGCGTCCGCTTCTTTAACACCTACCTGCGCTCGGCTATCAACCGTTCGGCGCCGACGTTTGCGTCGGGCATCATGAACGAGTACCGCCGCTTTGCCATCGGTGCGCTGGAGTGGCGGCGCGACCTGGCGGTGGAGTCCGCCGCCCATCTCCTTCGGTACGGCCGCCACTTCGACGAGGCCGGCATGCCGGCGATCTTCGGCGCGGCCGCGGAGGACGTGGCCGACCTCGCGATCGAAGCCCGCGTGCGTGACCCGCAGGTTTCCTTCCGGCTGGCGCAGCTGCTCGTCCGGAACCTGCTCGACCTCATACCCAACGCGCGGCCGATCGGCCTCAACGGCCTTTTCAAGGGCGTGGCCAAGCTGACGTGCTGGGCGATGGCAGCCGACGAGAAAGACATCGCGCATGTTCTGGTCGAGGGCATCGCCGCCGCTCCGCCGGACTTTGTCGACGCGGCGCTGGCGCGCATGGAGTCGATGCAGAACGGTCTGTTCTGGGAGGTCAACGAGCGCGTCATCTCATTCGACTGGGTCGAGCAGCCGCTTCGCGACGAGATCCCGCGGCTGCGCGCCGCGCTGCGTCGCGCCAAGGGCTCGAGCAACGGCGCGTTGATCGACCTCGAGGACGCCCCGGTCGTCACCAAAGACCTCGTGCAGCCCGACCCTTCTAGCTCTGCCGCTCCGCAACCGGCTGGTTGATCATCGCCGTCGACGCGGTCTCGAAGTAGTCGAGCAGGGCCTTCCGCACCGGCGCGGCGAGCTCGAGCGATTCGACCGCCGCCGTCATGTGGCCGAGCCAGGCGTCGCGCTCCGCCACCCCGATCGTGAACGGTTGGTGGCGCAGGCGCAGCCGCGGGTGCCCGCGCTGCGCGCTGTACGTCGACGGGCCGCCCCAGTACTGGATGAGGAACAGGGTCAGCCGCTCCGTCGCGCCCGACAGGTCTTCCTCTGGATAGACGGCGCGCAGGATCGGATCGGTCGCCACACGCGCGTAGAAGCGCTGGACGAGCAGCCGGAAGGCCGGCTCACCGCCCGCCAGCTCGTAGATATTGCGGTTCAGCACTCGTGCGATCCTACGTGGCGCGATGTCGCGCGGGCTCCGCTACGGATACCTCGGCGCGCTGATCGCGCTAATGGTCCAGTTCCTGCTCGGGATGGCCACCAACCTCTTCGTCCAGATCCCGCTCGATCACCCAGGCGCCAACCCTCCCGAGTACTTCACCGGGGTGGCCCAGAGCGTGGCGTGGGCGATCGTTCAGGGACCCTTCTGGCTCCTGGTTCACGCTTCCCTGGGCATCGTCATGGTCCTGTTCGGCCTGGGTCTGCTCGTGCCGGCGATCCACTCCCGGCATCGGCCGACGGTCATCGCGGCGGTGGTCGGGGCGCTGGCGATCCTCGCAGCGGGATTCAACGGCGGCAGCTACCTCAACTACCACGAAGACTTCAGCTCGATGCTGATGGCGAGCTTCTTCGCCATCGCGGTCACTGCTTACGCGATCGGCCTGTCGGCACTCCCGCCCCGGTCAGGATCTCCCCCACCGGCCGCGCGATGACCTGCCCGGCCCTCAGGCCGGTCGCCTCGAGGTAGCGCTCGACGATCCTGCGGCCGACGGCGTAGCCGCCCATGTGCGGGACACCTGCCGGCCGGGCACCCATCCGTTCGGCTATGAGATCGCCCAGCACGTACGGGGTCCAGTCGGAGAATCCGTTTCCGGTGTCGAACGCCCCGGTCACCTTTTCGAAAGCGTCGTCGAGGACGTCGCCTTTGACGTCTGCGTACCAGGCGCCGGTCGAGCCGGCTCCGCAGACCTCGACCGTAAACACCTCGGCGATGCCTTCGTGCATCACCCACTCGGCGAGGTTGAAGCTCGTATCGATATTGGGCGTGCGCAGGTTGTGGACCAGCTCATGAACAGCGCACGCTCCGATTCGGGTCAGGTTGTAGTCGGTGGGCCACGCCACGAGCCAGATCGTGCCCGGGACCGCGCCCATGCCGTAGTACCCGAGCGTGTGCTCGATGAAGACCGCGTCATCGGGGTTGCCCAGGGTCAGCCGGACGTCGATGCGCTCCGGGTGGCGGATGCCGGGCAGCACGGCGCGCTGATACTCCCAGGCCCGACCCAGCTCGCGCCGCACCTGGCCCCACGCGTCGGCCTCCATCAGGCGCTTCAGCGCCGGCCCATATCGATCGTCCTCCTCGTTGACCCGAAAGCCGTCGCCCTGCTCGTGTGTCTGGCGCAGGCGCGCCATCGCCGTCTGGTCGAACGCGGAGATGCCATTGATCTCGGCGAGAGCCTCGAGGCGGGCGGACACCGGCAGGGTGAGCAGGTGAGCCAGGGCGGCCGCGTCCTCGTGGACGTCGATCTCGATCAGATCGTCGGTGGTCATCATGTCCTGACGACCTGCTCCGTGGTGGCGCGAACCGGATCCCGCCCCGACGAGTAGCGCTCCATCTCGCCCTCGCGCGGGAGGAACCACGCGATGCCGATGGTGACGATCACCAGGATCACGTGAGTGAGCAGCGACTTCTGCAGTCCGATCGCGTCCGCGATCGCGCCATTGATGGGCACGCCGATGGCGCCGGTGACGAAGCCGAGCCCCATCACGAGCCCAGATGCAAGACCGGCTCGCGCGGACATGAGCTGCTGGGCCATGAGAAGCATGAGCGGCGCGGTCGAGGCCGCGAGAACCCCGATCAGAATCGCGCTGCCAAACGCCCACGGCCCGGGATGGAGCGTGAAGAGCAGGATCGCCGGAATCGACAAGACCAGCGTGCCGAGGATCACGGTGCGCCGGCCGTAGCGGTCCGCCAGCGAGCCGCAGCCGACCGTGCCGACCGCGCTGGCCAGGACGAGTGTCGTCGCGAGCGGACCGTAGAACTCCGGGCCGTAGCCCAGCTGCCTGTACCAGGTCGGGGTGAACGCCTGGAACACGTTGACCGTCCAGCTGCGCGACATCATCACGCCGATCACCGCGGCGAGCGCAAACACCGGCACCGCCTGCGAAGCGCTCGCCGCCTGGCGGACGGCGGCCGTAGCGGTTGCCGCCCGGTCGCGCATGCGCCACAGCAGGTATCCCCCTGTTACCAGCCCGGGGGCGAGGAGGAGGCCTGTGCCGTGAAGGCCGAACGCGCCGAGCGCCAGGATGCCGATCAGAGGCCCGGCGGCGACCCCGACGGTGCCCGCTGTGACGTAGATCGACATGCCGAAGCTGCGACGCCACGCCGGCAGAAGGCCGCGCACGTCCAGGGCTCCAAGGGGATGAAACGCGCCCGAGCCCAGTCCCGACGCCAGGGCGAGGGCGAGCAGGAGCGGAAAGCTGTTGGCGAACCCGATGACCGCAAACGTGACCGCCGTCCATGCGAGCGCCAGACCGGTCAGGCGCGTGCCGTAGCGATCGGCCAGCAGTCCGAACAGCGGCTGCGAGATCGCCGCCGTGCCGCCGTACGCGAGGCTGACGAGGCCTACCGTGGCGAGACTCAGCTGAAAGCGCCCGATCAGCAGCGGAAACATGATCGGGATCACACCGACGTAGCTGTCGACGGTGAAGTGCCCCAGCATCAGCGTCAGCAGCTTTCCGTTGCGGAGGTAGTCCTTCACTACGAGTGTCTCGACGCCGGGGGCCGACGCATATTTCGCGACATCGGCGGCCGGAGCCAAGACGCCGACGAGCACGAGAGGGAGCACATCGCGTCCATGTGCGACCGAACGCGCGCAGGAGGCGACGCTGGCTTCAGCCCTGCAGGGGCCCGGCCGCCTAGGGCGCGAAGATGCAAGGCACCTCGGTGACGAGACACTCTACTTATGATCGCGGCGATGGCCGATCTCCTGTACCTGAGCCGAGCGGAAGTCGAGCGCCTCCTCGACATCGACTCCATGCTCGACGCGCTGGCAAACGCCTTCGTCATCTTTTCGTCGGGCAAGACATCGGTGCCGCCGCGAATCGCGGCTCGCGCGAGCGAGCACAACCTCCTCGGTGCGATGGCCGGCTACGTCCCCGGGGTGGCGCTGGAGAGCAAGCTCGTCTCGGTCTTCCCGGCGAACGACGCGAAAGGCATTCCGTCGCACCAGGGCCTGATCGCCCTGTTCGATGAGGAGACCGGGACCCCCATCGCGGTGATGGATGGGACGTACATCACGGCGATTCGCACCGGCGGCGCGGCTGCGGTCGCGACGCGCTTGCTTGCGCGCGACGACGCCCGCGTCCTGGCCATCCTCGGCGCGGGTGCGCAAGGGTGGTCGCACCTCCAGACATTTCCCCGCGTGCGCCAGTTTTCCGAGATCCGGATCGCCTCGCGCAACCCGGAGCGGGCGAACGAGCTCGCGAATCTGCATCCGGCGGCGCTGGGCGTCGCCTCGTTCGAGGACGCGGTGCGCGGGGCCGACGTCGTCGCGTGCTGCACCGACGCGCGCGCGCCAATCCTGAGCCGCGAGTGGCTGCAGCCGGGGACTCACCTCAGCGCGGTCGGCGGCACGTTCGGCCGAGAGCTCGACCGCGAGACGGTGGACGCGTGCAGCGTCTTCGTCGAGTGGCGCGGGGCCGTCACGAACCCTCCGCCCGCCGGCGCGCACGAGCTGCAAGGCCTCGATCCCGAAAAGGTGACCGAGATTGGCGAGGTCGTGGCCGGCACAAAGCCCGGACGTCGCTCGGCGGACGAGATGACCCTCTACAAGTCGACGGGGCATGCGGTGGAGGACGCCGCCACCGCTCGCCTGGTCTACGACCGCGCGCTCGCCGAGGGTGCCGGCGTCCGGCTCCCGCTCTAGACCTCGATCACCCGCCACGGGACGACGTTGACCACTCGAGTGCTTCCCAAAAGGCGCTCCGGGACGACGCGGCCGTACGGATGGATGTGGCCGTGCAGCGCCACGGCCGGGCGGAGGTTGCGGATGAGGCGCAGGAACGCCACGAAGCCAACATGCGCCGAGTCCTTCGCCTCCGCGGCCCCAAACGGAGGGGCGTGCGTGACGAGGATGTCGAGCTTGCGTCCGCGGCGGACCCGCTTGAGCTTCAGCACGAGCTCCAGCCGCAGGGCGCGCCGGCCCATCTGAGCCTGCGTGTACTGGTTGGGTCCCTGTTTGTAACGCAGGCTGCCACCCAGCCCCGCGATCCGGTAGCCCGCCACCTCGACGACCCTGCCGTCGATGTTGATCGCCCCTTCGGGGCCGGGTATCTGCGGCTCGTCGCGCAGCGGTACCCATGACGAGTCGACCGGCTTCAGGCTCGGGTCATGGTTGCCGGGGACGTAGAGGACCGGAACGTCGAGGCGGCTCACCAGGTACTCGATGTAGTCGAACGGCAGGTCGCCCGCGCCCAGCACGATGTCCGGGCGGATGTTCACCAGTCGGTCGCCGTAGAACCCCTCATCGACCTCGTCGGCGACCGCGAGGATGCGCAGGCTAGACGCGCTTGAAGCGGAGCGCGGTCCAGACCTCGTCGACCGCCACGAACGCCACCGGTTTGTAGCCGGTTTGCGACGTGATCTCGCCGAGCACATCGCGCTGGACCCACCACGTCGTCGCCGGGAGATCGGTGGCGCCCCTGGTCTGGCCGCCCTTCGGATACGCGATCCACAGCAGACCGCCAGGTTTGGCTGCGCGGACGGCTCCAGCTCCGAGCCGCCGCAGCTCGTCGACGTTCTTCACAAAGAGCAGAACCCCGTCGTACAGCCGATTCGGCTCGATGGCAGTCCGGACGTCGCGCGGACCGGGCTCGAGCCGGGCCAGGTATCCATCCGGGGCGTTGAGCACGGCCACGCTGTGATCGGCGGCCAGGCGGAGCTTCTTGGTGAGCGGGCTGAGGCCGCTCTTGTCGGCTCCGACCGCGGGCAGCGACCGCTGGGTTTCGAGGTGGCCCATCGCAGTGCCGACACATTAAAAGGAATGGCGCGGCCACGGCTGCGTTCAAGCGCATATCATCGCGGCCGATGCGAGGCCTCCTCGGGCTGGTGGCGGCGGTGATCTGCGCCGCGGCTTGCTCCACGGGCTCTTCCACGTTCGCGCTGACCGGCGCTTCAGTAGACCCGACCTACTTCTGCCCCGGCGGAGCCAACAACGCGGCTTACGACATGCACGCGACGATCGACGTGCACAACGGGACGGGCAAGGCCGTGACGATCGACTCGATCACCGCCCAGATGACGCTCGCTTCCGTCACGGGCGATTGGCTGGAGAAGGTCGGCGACCGCTACGACGCCGGCAGCGCCAAATTCAATCCGTCTGACGTGGCGGCGGGAGCCGACGCCAAGGTCAAGGTGACGATCCCGAGCGCGTGCACGAGCGGGACGTACGGCACCGGCGTCTCCAGCTCAGGCAACTACCGCGTGATCATGCGGGTCGTGACGTCGGCCGGCACGTTCTCGGTCACGTCCGCGAACGAGCACGAGATCGTCGCCGCGTAGAGCTCGCGCCTAATCCCGCAGGATCTGCATCGCCCTGGCGCCGGCCGAGAGCCACGACGGATCGGTGAGCCATGTGTCAACTCCCCACAGGAGCGCTACCTGAAGCCGCTCCTGCCGGTAGTCGATCGCGCTCGTGATCAGGTGAGCAGGCGTGAAGGTGCTCGTCGGTCCCCAGGGCTGCGCCTGCATCTCGGCCAGCCACAGCGCCTTGCCCTGTTTATTGGCCCGATCTGACCAGTAGTGGATCGCCTGCTGCTTCCACGTCGCGCGCAGGTTGATGCTCGAGAGGTGCCGGTAGGAGATGTTCGGTCCATCGATGTACAGGTCCAGTCCCAACGCGTCGCCGGTCGTCAGCGAATCCTGCGGGTGACCCGCGGGACCCAGCGGCCACGAAAACTCCGGCGCCCACACCTGCACCATGTCGACGTTGACGTTCAGCCCGTCGTAGGTGGTGATGATCGCCTGATGGTTCGGGTCCAGTCGGTGAACCTCGTCCATCTCCCACGAAAGTTGCTCGGGCGTGATCTGGTCGTCACCGGTCAGGTCGTTGACGACGTTGTCCAGCGGCTCGTTCTCCACCTGCCACGCGTACAGCAGCGGCGACGCGCGATAGCGTGTGATGCTCGAGTCGAAGTAGATGCGGTAAGGCTCGCCCTGCTGGGCAATGTCTATGAAAGGCTGCTGACGCGGGCCCGCCCAGTACGGCATGTGGAGCTCCGGATAGAGAAAGTTGCGCGCGCCTACGGTTAGAACGACGCGAGTCGGATTGCTTGATGTCGCGTTGTGCGTCTCGATCACCTCGAGGAGCGCATCGACCGACTTGAAGTCGAGGCGGTCCGGCGTGGGCTCGACCTCCTCCCAGTAGATCGGAAGTCGCACCACATCGGGGTCCGTCGCCTCCAGCAGCAGCTTCAGGTCCTGGGCCGGATCGCGGCCGGCGGTGGTCGAGGTCTGCGGGCTGAAGCTGAAGCCGGCCAGCGGCGACGCTGGTGCGTTGTGAGGCCAGGTCTCGCTTCCCAGCATGAGGGCGGCCGAGATCAACACGAGTAGGAACCTCATCTGAAATCCAACGCGGCAGCGCGCCCGGCCACGGGTTTTTGGCTTCGTTCAAGCGTTGCCTCGGTGGGAGGGAACCCGCTCATATGCCTCGTGCCTGGATCGTGGTGGTTGGCTTCGTGCTCGCAGGGCTCGGTGGCCTGGGCGCTTACTTCCTGCCTGTGGTGCAGACCGCGCAAACTGCCGCGGGCGGCCCGGCCCAGATCGCCGATTTTAACCCCGTCAGCAGGCCGACCCGGCCCTTCACCGTCCTGCTGCTCGGCTCCGACGACGACTCCAAGTTCCCGCCCGACCGCTTGAACACCCAATCGATGATCCTCCTGCGGGTCGATCCGAGCAGCCGCCAGGCGATCATGCTCTCGATCCCCCGCGACCTCTGGGTCCCGATTCCCGGCCAGGGCATGGGCAAGATCAGCACCGCCTACAACCTCGGCGGCCCGCAGGGCGCGATCAACACGGTCGAGAGCAACTTCAAGGTCCACATCGACGACTACGTGTGGATCGGCCTCAACGGCCTGGTCAAGCTGATCGACAGGCTCGGCGGCGTGAACGTCCAGGTGACGAATCCCGTCATGGACGACTTCTATCCCGCAGACCTCAACAGCGCTCAAGATCCTTATGGGTATTACCGCGTCGCGGTCCTTCCGGGTGCAACGCACATGGATGGGGTACACGCCCTGGAGTACGTTCGGTCTCGCCACGGCGACGTCCGGGGCGATTTTGCCCGCTCGGAACGGCAGCAGCAGCTTCTCCTCGCGATCAAGGCCCAGGCCTCGCATCTGAACGTCGCCGACCTCCCGACCCTTGCCGGTGCGTTCAACGGCGAGGTCAAGACGAGCATCGGCCTCGACCGCCTGCGCGCCTTGCTTTCGACCGCCGGCGACTTCAACGGGGCGAGCGTCCAGCGCGTCGTCCTCGTACCGCCGTACACGTCAGAGGGACTCGCGGCCGGACAGAGCGTGGTGTTCCCGGACTGGGGCCGGATCCAGCCGCTCGTCCACCAGTCGTTCCCCTGATGCGGTGGCTCCTCGGCACCGTCCTCGTCCTCGCGATGCTCGCGTTCGGGATCGGCGTGTATCACGCGGCCGGCTACCTGAAGGGCGGTCGAGCGGTCGTGCACCGCCCGACCGAGGTCACGGCACCCGCGCTGCCCGGGACGATGTATCTCGTCCAGGCAGGCGCGATCTACCGCTTCCACCATGGGTCGTTCGCGCAGGTCACCGCGGACGACGGATGGATGCAGCCCGCGCCGGCTCCGGGCGGCAACAAGCTGGTCGCGGTGCGCCGCCACGACAACTATTCGGATCTGTACCTCCTGTCGACGTACGGCAGGACCTCGACGCAGCTCACCCACAACGAGGTGCCCGGGCCGGCGGTCGAGAGCAATCACTGGGCCTTCTATCCGCGCTTCAGCGCCGACGGATCGACGCTGTTCTACGACTACGACCCCAAGGACCCCTACAACGACTATCGCGTCGACCTTGCGATTCTCGCCACCCCACCTAAACCGTCAGCACGCGGGGCGGTGCAGTGGACCGATCCCAACCAGTACACGGGCGGGGACGTCAACCCCGTTCCCCTCCAGGGCGGGGGCCTGCTTTACACCAGGTATTCGATCGACGACAAGTTCCAGGTTCGCGCCCAGGTGTGGGTCCAGCTGCGTGCGGGTTCCGCCGGCCTGGCGCTCACCGCGCCCGAGCTGGGCTGCGGTCAGGCGGCGCTGTCACCGGACGGGAAATTGATCGCCATGGTGTGCACGAGGGGCTCCAACCAATCCGCCGATCTTGACGTGGCCACGTTCGACGCGGCCACCTTGACGCTTGGCTCGCCGGCGACCCTCGTCAGCGGGCAGCTCCTCGCCTCACCCACCTTCTCGCCGGACGGAAAGACCGTCGCCTACCTCGCGCCGTCCTCGCCGGGCGGCGCCTTCCAGCTCTGGACCGTCAACTCCAGCGGTCCGGCTTCCGTCCGGGACATCACGACCGATCTCGGCCTCGACTCCACGTCGGCCCCGGTCTGGTTGGGGAGCTAACGCAACGGTGGAGTTCAAAGACCGTCCAATAGTGGTAGTCGCTCAATGGCTTCGTGCGCGTTTTCACAGCAGGAGACGAATGGTGAGGTTCAGAACAAAGTCCAACGCGCCCGACCTCCACACGCAGCTCGAGTCGATGTTCGACCAGGTGTGGCGGTCGGAAAGCGATTGGCGACTTTGGGATCGCCTCGACGCCGCGGTCACGCTGGAGTCGCTACGCGAGAAGCGACGCCAGGACCGCGACACCAACAAGGCGGCCTGAACCGATGGGGGACACGCTCACCGCCCGATTGCGATGAGCCGAGTGTCCCCGCTTCGGGCGAGAAGCGAGCGGACACGCCAGGTCGCCTTCGTCCTCTCCGGCGGGGCCAGCCTGGGCGCCGTTCAGGTCGGAATGCTCCGAGCGCTGCTCGAACGCGGCATCCGGCCCGACCTGCTGATCGGGACGTCCGTGGGCGCGATCAACTCAGCCTGGATCGCCGGGCGTCCCGATAAGGAGGGCGTCGAGCGCCTGGCCGACATCTGGGCCGGCCTGCGCCGGCGGGACATCTTCCCGTTCCACCCGCTGACGAGCGCCGCGGGCCTCTTCGGCCGGAGCAACCACTTCATCTCGAGCGCGAATCTGCGCTCCCTCCTCGAGAACCAGCTGCCGTTCCGGCGCCTGGAGGAAACCTACGTGCCCCTGCACGTCATCGCGACCGAGCTCAAGACCGGCAGGGCCACCATCCTCACCTCAGGTCCCGCCGTGCCTGCGCTGCTGGCCAGCTGCGCCATTCCGGGCGTCTACCCGCCCGTGACGATCGGCCGCCGCGATTACATCGACGGCGGCGTCGCCAACCACACCCCGATCACGGTGGCGCTCGAGCTGGGGGCGACCGACATCTACGTCCTGCCCGTCGGCTATCCCTGGCTCAACAAGGAGCCCACGAACGCGCTCGGCATCGCGCTCCAGGCGCTGGCTCGCATCATCGATCAGAAGCTAGACACGGAGGTCGAGGCCAACCGGCGTCGGGCCGCCATCCACGTCCTTCCGGCGATGGACGTGCCTGACATCTCGCCGGCCGACTTCAGCCACACCCAGGAGCTGATCGACTGGGGCTACACGTCCGGCTGTCGCTACCTGAGCCAGGCCAATGGACGCGGCGTCCTGCCCGAGCGGGCCCGAAAGACGCTGCAGCTCAAACCGAGCCCAGCCGAGGCGGCGTAGCAGCCGTCAGCGAACGCGCCGAATCTGGTCGCGCAAGCCGTGCGGCAGCTCGCGAACGGTGTCGGGCAGCGCGTCCTGCAGGCGCTGCACGAGCGTCTGGCGCCGGCGCCTGCGGAAGATCAGCCAGCCCACCACGCCGAACGCCATGATCCCTGCGGCGACACCGGCCGCCACCAGCACAGGGGGCGGGATGTCGGGCATCTCCATCTCCCTGACCTCGCCCAGTGAGCGCTCGATGGTCTTGCGGCCTGCGGCGATCTGGTCACCGATTGTGCTCATGACATCCTCCTGAGTCAATTTTGTTCTCCTTCGCACAATCATGAGAACGAGTTCGGGCCCAGTACTGGCGATAACCGGGGCGTTTTCACTGTGGAGCGCCTGGGCCGCAAGGTTCGGGTGCTCCACAACGCGACTAAGGAGGTTGACCCATGAAGTGCGATATCTGCGGTGAGGAGTTCGCGAACTCCATGGAGCTGGACAAGCACAAGGAGCGCGAGCACCCGATGGGTGGCGGCGACGAAGACCTGGAGAAGCCGGACAACATGCCGGAGCAGGTCGAGGTCGCGCCCGTCATCCCGGGCAAGAACTAGGGACCCGTCTTCTCAGCCGGCGGCGCAGGTGCGCCGCCGGTTTTTTCATGCCAGGTTGCCGTACAGCTGCGGCTGCTGGCTGGGCGCCGGCGAGCCAGCTGGCCCGGGCTCGTTGGTCACGGCCATCACCGAGTAGCCCGACAGCGAATGGTCGACGAGGACGATCTTTGCGCCCGTGCTGTCAGGCACAAAGGTCCCGACGGGCAACGGATTCGAACCGGTCCGGATCAGCCAGAGCTCGTAGACACGCCCGTCGCCGGGCTGCGGCAGGCCCCGGAAGTCGACCAGCACGAGGCCATCGGCTCTGTCGTCGATGACAGTGGCCTGTGCGCCGCTCATCTGCTGGTGGCCGGTCAGGGTGAATCTCGTCGCCTGCAACTGAGCGGGTGGCGACGGCGCGCGCACCGCCTCGGCCGCCAGGAGGCCGGCGATCAAGGCCAGGAGGGCGATGGCCGCCGCTGCGTATACCGGGATGACTCGCGGCCGGCGCGCAGGCCGAGATGTGGCCGCCGGCCGCCGGCTGATTGCGACTGGCGCGGCGGCGACTTGCGGTGCCGAGGCCGCACTCAGAACCCGCTCGCGAAGACGCGCGGGTGGCGCCACCTCATCGACTGCGACAGGGATCTCCCCCACGACTCTGCTGAGGCGCCCCGCGAGGTCGCGGCAGGTTGGGCATCCGTCGATGTGCGTGCGCACGATTTCGGATTCGCCTGGCTCGAGCGCACCGAGGACCCATGGCGCGACGAGGCTCTCGAGCTCTTCGTGGTCAGACATCGACAAGACCTCGTCCGCGCAGGTAAGAACCCAGCTTCTCGAGGGCGAGGCGCATGCGGCCCTTGACGGTGCCGAGGGCCACCCGCGTCATGTCCGCGATCTCGTTCTGCGTGTAGCCTCCGAAGTAAGCCAGCTCGACGACCTGTCGCTGCTCGCTGGGCAGGCTGGCCATCGCATCGCGCACCGCTTCGCGTTCAAGGGAGAGCGCCACCTCGCGCCAGGGATCGGACGGAGAAAGGGCCTGAGCCGAGTCCGACTGCAGCTCACGCTCCTCCCGCTCGCGCGAGCCGCGGCCGCGCAGGTAGTCGATGGACCGATTGCGAACCGCCGTGAGCAGCCATGCGCGGATCGACCCGCGCTCCGGGTCGAACGTCGAGGCGCGGTTCCAGACGTTCATGAACGCTTCCTGCACGGCGTCCTCCGCGCGGCCAGGATCACCGAGCACGCGCAGGGCGACGCCGTAGGCGAGACCCGCGTAGCGGTCGTACAGCTCGGCGAGCGCCTCATGGTTCCCTGCCGCGAGCCGCGCCGCGAGACCCGCATCGCGGCCACGATCGCCGCCGGCGGCTACGACGTCGCGGCCTCCTCCGCCACTTCATATCCGCTGCGCCTACCCGTGAGCTGCCCGACCGGAGATTTCTTCGGCGCCTTGATCGCCCACTCCTCGTTCTCGATGAGACGCCAGCCCCAGCGAGGATCGAGACGCACGCGCTCCCGCGCTGCGTAGAGAGCCCTGGACATCAGCTTGATCCCGGAGAGCCCGGGCAGCTTGCCAATCTTGTTGTCGATCTCGAGCAGCTCGTCCTCACCCTGCTCGTCGTCGAAGAGATACAGCGCGAGGGCGTCCACCTCTTCTTGCTTCTTCACGCCCTGCCCCACCGGCACCCACACGCGGTTGAGCATCCACCGGTCGAGCTTCTGCGCCCGCTCGTTGCCGCTCAACCACTCCTTGGCGGAGTTGTAGTAGAAGGCGTAGTGCCGTCTCTCGTCCTTGATGATCCGGCTCAGCAGGTCTCTCAGCACCGGGTGCCCCGACTTCCGGATGAGCGCGCCGTAGCCGGTCAGCGTCGACAGCTCATTGATCGCGCCGATGGACAGGTAGACGGCCGAGAAGTTCTTCAGCGCCCATGAGCCAGCCATCGTCGTGAGGATGCTCATGCTGTTCTGCGCGCCGAGGTTCGCCCGCACGTTCGCGATCCGGTCCTGGGTGTCGAACTCGATGCCGTAGAGATTCAGCAGCTTCCCGATGTTCTCGCCGTGCCACAGCTCCTCGTAGTTCCAGCACGCCAGAAACGCGGTGAGGATCGGATCCATGCACGCGCGCGTGACCAGCAGGTGGGACAGGTAGAGGGGAACGTGGTTCTCGATGTCCATCATGTAGTGCAGGCAGAACAGGTCGCCCTGGGACAGCGGGTGCGCGGCGACGTCGTCCCAGGCGATCCCAGTCGTGTCTACCTTTTTGGACTCTTCCTTGTAGCGCTCGATGCTGAAGCTCATATCAACCCCTACGAAATCTCCCTCGGAGTGGATCACAAGGTCTTGGCCACATCCAAGCCACCTCTCATGGGGCGCTCAGAAGCCGTCGCCAGTCTAGTTCTCGACGCTCCACGGAGCGATCCCAACTGGAGGCAGAGAAAGTGAACGGTATTCGCAGAGGTGTTCTCGCGGCGGCGGTCGCGGGATCGATGTTGGTAGGAGGCGTGACGGGAGCCGTCGTATACGGCCTGACCATGGTCACCGCCTCGGCGGCGTCACCGTCGCCAAGCCCGAGCTCCTCGAGCTCGTCAGACTCGTCCGCGGCCACGCCGGGCAAGTTCGTGCCCAACGAGGACCCGACCCACGAGGCGGGTGAGAGCGCCGCGCGCGAGGCGCAGGAGAACGCGGGCCAGGTTCCAACCGTTCCGTAACCGCGTTGTTGTCGCGGCCGGGCGTTGCCCGGCCGCAACTCTCTTAGTCAGGCTCTCTGGGTAAGTCCATACGCCCCATCCCCCGCCTGCGGCGGGGACTTCCCCATGAATGGTGAAGATGGCGCAATCGCGATGATCTTTTCCTCTTCGGTCTTGATCAATTGCCAGCCGCCCTCGTGCACCATCCGATGATGCCGCCGGCAGAGCAGGACCAGGTTGTCGAGATCGGTCAGCCCGTCATCGATCCAGTGCACCAGGTGGTGCGCATCGCACCAGGAGGCAGGACGTTCGCAGCCCGGCCAC
>DATIOJ010000077.1:0-2704 GCA_035473355.1 Candidatus Limnocylindrales bacterium | reverse complement strand
AGAGGTCGACCTGGTAGCGGTACCAGCACAGTTCCCAGGAGGCGACGATGTCGACGAGGCTCGAATGCTCCATATTCGGGTGAATCGAGACATCGGGAGCGCCGAGCGACCTGGCGACGCCCGCAACGGTCCTGCGGTGCTCGGAGTTGTTGAACACCTCGATCGCCGAGGCGATCTTCTGGCTGGCGCCCACCGGTACCGCGCGGACGTGTCGCGGCTCCCGCGTAGCCTCGCGCGGGCGCCGGCGGGGCGCGCGGGGCAGTGGCGGGGGCTCGGCTTCGGGTTCGGGTTCGTCCACGAACTCCTCGGACGCCATCGTGTCGGGGAAGCGCTGGCGATCGCGGCGCCGCCGCAGCCGGCTCAGCAGCGAGCCGCGCCGCGCCGAGGGCGCCTCGCTGCCGTCATAGGTGGGGACGGTTCCCTCCCTGAGCCAGCCCTCCTGGAGCGCGCGCGGCTTGCACAGCTCACACACCGACCGGCGGGCGCCGCCGTCGATGTAGACCTCGGCGTGCTCTCCGCGCAGGAGTGTCCTCCCGCACACGTCACAGATGGTGATCGCGGTCGATGGGCGAATGTCCTTGGTGGCCATGTCGGGCGACATTATCGGAAGCCGCCCGCCCTTACGCCTTTACAGCCTCCTTCTCGGCCTTCGCCTCCTCGACCACCTTGCCGGCGAGGTGCCCCGGAACCTCCTCGTAGCGGAGGAACTCCATCGTGAACTCACCCTGGCCGCCGGTGATCGAGCGAAGATCCGGCGCGTAGGAGAGAACCTCGGCCATCGGCACCTCGGCCTTGACCTCGGTCATGCCGGCCCCGACCGGCTCCATCCCGAGCGGGCGCCCCCGCCGCGAGTTCAGATCACCGATCACGTCGCCGACGGCGTCCTCGGGTGCCGACACCGTGATCAGCATGATCGGCTCGAGCAGCACGGGCCCGGCCTGCTCCATGGCCTGCTTCATCGCGAGCGAGCCCGCCAGCCTGAACGCCATCTCGGACGAGTCGACCGTGTGATACGAGCCGTCGTAGAGCCGCACGCGCACGTCCTTGACCGGGAAGCCCGCGACCACGCCTGCCTGCATCGCGTCCTGGATTCCCTTCTCGACCGCCGGGATGAAGCCGGTCGGGATCACCCCGCCCTTGATCGCATTCACGAACTCGAAGCTGGGCGCGCCCGGATCGTCATTGACGAGCGGTTCGATCTCGATGTGGCAATCGCCGAACTGGCCGCGTCCGCCCGTCTGCTTCTTGTGACGACCGTGCGCCTTGGCCGGCTTGCGGATCGTCTCCTGGTAGGGCACGTGCGGCTGGTTCAGGTTGACCTCGGCGCCAAAGCGCGAGCGCAGACGCTCGACGATCACCTCGACGTGGACCTGCGACAGCCCGGCCACGATCTGCTCGCCGGTCTGGTCGTCGCGGTGCAGGTCGATGGTCGGGTCCTCCTCCTGGAGGCGGCGCAGGGCGGTGAACACCTTCTCCTCGTCGCCCTTGCTCTTCGGCTCGACAGCGAACGCCATCACGGGCGCGGGCAGCTTGATCGACGGCATACTGATCGGCTCGTCGCGCGCGGCGAGCCAGTCGCCGGCCTTGGTCTCCTTGAGCTTCGCGACCGCGCCGATGTCGCCGGGGCCGAAGTCGGTCGGGTGCCCCGTGCCCGAGCCCTCGAAGGTCAGCAGCGTGCCCATCCGCTCCTTCGTGTGGGTACGGGTATTGAGCACCTGCGAGTCCTGCTTGACCACGCCCTGGTAGACGCGGAACAGATTGATCCGGCCGGCGAACGGGTCCGCGCGGGTCTTGAACACGTAGGCGAACATCTCCTTGTCCTCAACCGGCTCGAGCGTGACCTCGCCAGCGTCCAGACCGCCGTGCTTGACGGGCGACGGCAGGTCCTCGACGATCGCGTCGAGCAGCCGGTTGGTGGCCAGGTTGCGCGTGGCCACGCCACACGTGACCGGGAAGATGTGACCGTGGTTGGTGCCGTCTTTGAGCGCGGTCACGATCTCGTCGTGGGAGATCTCCTCGCCCTCGAGGTAGCGCTCCATCAGCGCGTCTGAGTTCTCGGCCACCTCGTCCATCAGCTTCTCGCGGTATTCCTGAGCCTGCGCCTCCAGGGCGTCCGGAATCGGGATCTCCTTGCAGTTGTCACGGCCGGCGCTGCCGTACTCGTAGGCCTTCATGTCGACCAGGTCGATCACGCCGCGGATCTCGTGCTCGGCGCCGACCGGGATCTCGGTGGCCACCACGTGGGGACCGAAGGCGGACTTGAGCGAATCGAGCGTGCGGAAGAAGTCGGCGCGCTCACGGTCGAGCATGTTGACGAAGATCAGCCGGGCCAGGTCGAGCTCGGCGGCGCGCTGCCACAGCCGACTGGCGTGGACCTCGACGCCCATCACGCCGTTGATCACGAAGATCGCGGATTCGCACACGCGCAGGGCTCCGAGGGCGTCGGCGATGAAGCTGGGGTCGCCCGGGGTGTCGATCAGATTGACCTTGCGGTCCTGCCACTCGAACGTGGACATGGCCGCGGTGATCGACATCTGCCGCGCCTTCTCGTCGGGGTCGGCGTCCGACACCGTGCTGCCGTCGACGACCGTGCCCATCCGGTTGATCGACCCCGCCTGGAACAGCAGCGCCTCGTTCAGCGAAGTCTTGCCACTACCGCGGTGGCCGACGAGCGCCACGTTGCGGATGCGATCCGCGGGCTTGT
>DATIOJ010000076.1:0-10378 GCA_035473355.1 Candidatus Limnocylindrales bacterium | reverse complement strand
TGGCGGTGCTGAAGCTTGACTAAGGCCCTCGCCGCGCTCGCGCTGCTCGTTTTCGCGGCGGCGGCGTGCAGAAGCCCGTTTCCCTCGGCATCGTCCGGCGGGTCGGCGAAGATCGCCGACGTCTACGCCGCCAGCCCATCGACGGCTGACGCGCACACGCTGCTCGGGAGCGGCGATTGGTGGACGAGCGCTCCAACCTTCGCCACGCGCCCGCTCGATGCGGGCTCGATGAGCTCCTCGGTGCAGTATCAGGTGATCCGGCGCTTCGCCAACGTCGGCACAGCGGAGACGTGGAAGGTCGTTTACACCTCGTTCGTCAGCACGTCGTCGGCCACGACCGTCGTCACCAACATCCAGAACAATGCGGGCGCCGGAGTTAGCGGCCCGAACGTCGGCGACAAGGTCCTGTACTACGGCCAGCAGCTGACCCAGACCGGAGGCACGGCGCAGGCCGCTGCGCCGTACGAGACGCTCACCATCATCCGGTTGGGCGCGTTCGTCATCGAGAGCACGTGGGACCGCAAGGATGGGTTTCCGACCGTCACGCAGCTCAGCAAGATCGGGTCCAAGCTCGTCTCTCGCCTGAAGGACGCGGTGGCGGGAAAGATCCACGCGACCGCGATCTCGACCGACGACCTGGCAACCCTGCCGCCGCCCAACGCCGCGATGACGCTGCTGGGAGCCGTGCGGCTCCCTGTGCAGGCGATTCCCCTGATGCTCAACGCCGCCGCACCCACCGAGGTGGCCAAGATGTTCACCGACCTGGGCGTCAGCGAATTCGTCTTCGGCGACTACGTCCTCGACCAGGACACGCACATGGAGGTCCAGGCGGCGATCTTCAACTTCACTACATCCCAGGACGCGAGCAATGTGTTCGACACCTTTCGGGGCGGTGTCACGCCCGACGCCAACGGCCTGGTCAAGTCCTACAACGACACGACCGGCCCCGGCCAGTACGACATCGAGTTCCTCTCGGGGACTCGCATGGGCCTGATGATCTGCCGGTCCACCGCGGAGGCGTCCAACGAGGCCGCCGCGCGCTCGTGCGAGACGCCGATCGAGGTCGTCAGCGCGGCGTGGGCCGCGTCTCTGAAGACCTAGGCCGCGTCGCGCGCGCCGCGTCGCGCGTCTGCTGGAACCATTCCCACTGGCTCGTGAGTCCTTCGCGCAGGGACACGCGCGGCTCCCAGCCGAGCCTCTCGCGCGCAAGGTTGATCGAGGCGCCGGTGTGGCGCGGATCGCCGGGCGCCGCGGGCAGGTGCTTGCGCCTTGCCTTCAGCGTGCTGATGTCCTCGAGCGTGTCGAGGACTCGATTGACCGTGACGCGGCTGCCGCCGCCGAGGTTGATGATCTGCCCCTCCACGTCCGCGGTCGCGGCCTTCACGGTCCCATCGACCGCATCGGAAACGTACGTGAACTCGCGCGTCTGCTCCCCGTCGCCGAAGATCTCGATCTCCTGCCTCTCCACGAGCGCGTCCATGAACAGGTGGAACGCCATGTCGGGTCTCTGCCGCGGACCGTACACGGTGAAGTACCGGAGCGCTGTCGTCGGAAGACCGAAGTTGCGGCTGTAGACGAAGGTCAGGTGCTCGGCCGCGAGCTTGGTCATCCCATACGGCGACACCGGCCGCGGCAGCGCCGACTCCTTGGTCGGGAACATCTCCGCGTCGCCATAGATCGATGAGCTCGACGCGAACACGAACCGCTCGATGGGCACTGCGCGCAGCGCTTCGAGGAGGCGCTGGGTCGCGACGATGTTGTCCTGCACGTAGCGGTCGAAATGCGAGCCCCAGCTCGGCCGGACGCCAGGCTGGCCGGCCAGATGGAAGACCACGGTGGCGTCGTGGACGATGCGCGACAGGTCAGCGTCGACCAGGTCCAGCTCTTCCAGCGTGAAGTTGTCCTGGGCCAGCGCGCTGCGCAGGTTTTGCTCCTTCCGCGTGCGGTCGTAGTAATCGCTGAAGCTGTCGAGACCGACGACCTCGTGTCCGTCGCTGAGCAGCCGGTCGCACAGGTGCGATCCGATGAAGCCGGCTGCGCCTGTGACGATGATTCGGGTCGGTCGGCCGAGCATCGCACCAGACTACCTATCGTTTGTCGCCATGAGTCGCTTCGAGGCGTGGCTGACCACAACCGGCTTCGGCGTCACGGTGCGCCAGTTTCCCGGCGGAACACGCACGGCGGTTGACGCCGCGCGGGCGGTCGGCTGCGACGTGGGCCAGATCGTGAAGTCGCTGGTCTTCATCGCCGGGGGCAGGCCAGTGGTGGCGCTCGTCAGCGGCGCGAACCGGCTGGACGAGGGCAGGCTCGCGGAGGTGGCCGGTGAGCCCGTCGTCAAGGCGGATGCGGAGACGGCGCGCGCTGCGACGGGCTACGCGATCGGCGGCGTGCCGCCCTTCGGCCATGCGACGGACGTGCCGGTGTTCATGGACCGCGACCTGCTTGGTCACAAGGTGGTGTGGGCGGCCGCCGGGCGGCCGGACTCGGTCTTCGAGATTCAACCCGAGCGGTTGCGGGAACTTAGTAAGGCGGTGGTTGCGGATCTGAGGTCCCCATCCGACCGGCCGCTTAGCGGCGGGTCACCTTCCCCGCAGGCGGGGAAGGGATGAGCTCTCTACTGATCTTCTGCCGCAGCTGCGGCAAGCAGGTTTCCAGCTCCCAGACGAGGGACGGCCTGTGCCTGGACTGCCAGGTTCGGGGCGCCGTCTCCGACCTGCGCGACGAGCACGCGCGGCTGTGGCGGAAGCGCGAGCGGTACCGCAGCCAGAACGCAAACGTGGAGCAGATCGGCAAGCAGATCGCTCGCACGGAGGATCGGATGGCGCAGCGCATCAAGGAGCTCGTGCCCAACGAGCGCGAAGCGGTCGACCACCTGCGGCGCGAGCTGGAGGCGGCCCGCGGGCAGCGCTACGTGATCAAGGGTGTCTAGCCCCTCCGGCGCTGACCTGCAGGCGTTTCGACATCTCTACGTCCACGTTCCGTTCTGCAAGCACAAGTGCGGCTACTGCGACTTCAATGCCTACGCCGGGATGGATCGCCTCATGCCCGACTACGTCGACGCCCTCGAGCGTGAGCTGATCTTCGCGCGCGAGCGCTATCCGTTCCAGCAGCTGGAGACGGTCTATCTCGGCGGCGGGACGCCAAGCCTGCTCCCGGCGGATCTCGCGGCCCGGCTGCTCGATTTCATCGGCAGCAACTTCAACGTCGCGCCGGACGCCGAGGTGACGCTAGAGGCGAACCCCGCCAGCACCGACGCGGACAGGCTCGCGGCTTGGCTCGGCGGCGGAGTGAACCGGTTGAGCCTCGGCGTGCAGGGATTCGACCCGCGCGCGCTGGCGGTCCTGGAGCGCAGGACGGACGCCGCCCAGGCGACCCGCGCGTTCGCCCTCGCGCGCGACGCCGGCGTGGCCAACATCAGCGTCGACCTCATCTACGCCGTGCCCTACCAGGACCTCGAGAGCTGGCTCGAAACCCTGCGTCGCGCCATCGCGCTCGAACCCGATCACGTGTCCACCTACTGCCTCTCCTTTGAAGAAGGAACGCTGCTCTTTCGCCGCCGCGCCGAGGGTCGGGTGCCCGAGGTCGAGACCGACCTGCAGTGGGACCAGCTCGACGCCGCGTGCATCGAGCTCGAGGCGGCGGGTTACCACCGCTACGAGGTGTCCAACTGGGCGCGAGGAGGAGGTTTCGAGTCGCGCCATAACCAGGCTTACTGGCGGTGCCGGCCGGTGTATGGCGCGGGGCCGGGCGCGCACACGTATGCGACCGACGGGTCGAGGGCCTGGCGCTGGTGGAACGTCGCGCGTCCCCGCGAGTACATCGCCGCTGCGCCTGCGCCGCGAGCAGACGGCGAAGAGCTCGAGCCGCGCAAGGCCGCGGCGGAGTCCCTAATGCTGGGCCTTCGCACCGCCAAGGGCATGACCCCTCCGCCGGGATTTGAGACCGAGCTGTCGAAGCTGCGCCGCGACGGGCTCGTGCGGAGGGTCGACGGCCGGATCGTGCCCACCCGCCGGGGCCTCGATCTGCACAACCAAATTGCCTTAGCTGTACTGTAGTTGGCACTCTCGGCCCGAGAGTGCTGACACAGCATGGAAAACAGAAAAGAAGCGATTCTGCGCGCGGTCGTGCACGAGTTCACGACCAGCGCCGTCCCGGTCGGCTCGCAGGCGCTGCAGAGCCGCTACTTCGTCAACCTGTCCTCGGCGACGATTCGCAGCGAGCTGGCCGAGCTCGCCGACCTCGGCTACCTGGCCCAGCCCCACACGTCCGCCGGCCGCGTCCCGACCGACTCGGGCTACCGCTACTTCGTCGACTTCCTGATGAACCTCGAACCGATCCCGGACCGCGTGAAGACTTTCATCACCGACGAGATGCGGGCGGCGCCGGCCGACCTCGAGGGAATGGTCGAACGCGTCGCCATGACCGTCGCGGCGGTGACTCAAAACGCGTCGGTGGCGAGCGCTCCGCAGGGCACGCTGGCGAGGATCAAGCACCTCGACCTCGTCTCGCTCGAGCCGACCGAGGTGCTGCTCATCCTGCTCCTGGAGGGAAACCTGCTCCGGCAGCAGGTCGTCAACACGAGCGAGCCGGCGACGCAGGGCCAGCTGACCACGCTCGCGGCGCAGCTCAACTCGTCACTCGCGGGCCGCGCGAGCGACGAGGCGCGGCGCAGCTACGAGGAGGCGTCGCTCGGGCTCGAGAAGGAGCTGCTTGGTCGCGTTATCGCGGTGCTCGACGTCTACGAGAAGGGGTCAGAGAGCCTGGTGGTGCACGACGGTGTGCGCAACCTGCTTCGACAGCCCGAGTTCGCCGAGTCGTCGCGACTGACCCAGGTCCTCGAGGTACTCGAGGAGACGCGGTATCTGACCGTGCTGCTGCACCAGCTGATCGGCGACTCTGACCTGCAGATCGTGATCGGGTCCGAGAACACGTCCAGCCAGCTCCAGGGCTGCGCCGTCGTCCTGACCACCTACGGGCCGTCCGAGCGGTTGAAAGGCGTGCTCGGCGTCATCGGTCCGACGCGCATGGCATACAGCCAGACCGTGGCCCGGCTGCAGGCGGTTGCGCGCAGCGCGAGCGACCGCATGGCCGAGCTCGGGGTTTGATCGCGGGCCCAGACGCGGTATCTACAGTTCAATGACCACTCGCAAGCATCCACACGACCCGCACGAGGGCGGCGAGGAGGCCCAACCGGCCGTCGCTCTCTACCAGGGCAGGATCGCCGAGCTCGAATCCGAGCTGGCGGAGCTCAAGGACAAGTACGTCCGCCTGGCCGCCGACTTCGACAACTACAAGAAACGCATGCGGCAAGAGCAGATGGAGACCATCCAGTACGCGTCCGCCGAGCTGATCTCGAGGCTGCTGCCCGTGCTCGACGACCTGCAGAACGTTCTTGAACACCAGCCCGAGGGAATCGACGAGTCGTGGGTGAAAGGGCTCGAGCTCAGCGTGCGCAAGCTGGAAGAGGCTCTCGGCACGCATGGCCTGCAGGCGATCGAATCAGTCGGCGCTCATTTCGACCCGAAGATGCACGAGGCCATCGGACACGAGGAGTCGATCGAGCACCCGGAGGACACGGTGGTGTCGGAGCTCCGGCGCGGCTATCGCATCCGTGACCGCGTCGTCCGGCCGGCGCTCGTGAAGGTGGCCCGGCCCCCCGCCCTCCCGTCCGACGACTAATCTGCCAGACGGAAAATGGCGATCAAGCGCGACTACTACGAAGTTCTCGGCGTCGGGAGGCAGGCCTCACCCGAAGAGCTGAAGCGAGCGTTCCGCAAGATCGCCATGGACTCGCACCCTGATCGCAACCCCGACGACGCGGCCGCACACGACCGCTTCAAGGAGGCGAGCGAGGCCTACACGGTTCTCTCCGACCCGGAGCGGCGCCGGAGCTACGACCTGTTCGGGCACGCCGCGGTCGCGGGCGGGCCGGCGGTCGATTTCACGGACATGCCGTTCGCGGACATCTTCGACACGTTCTTCGGAGGCGGGTTTGGCGGCCGCGGCCGTCGCGAGCGCTCCAACCGCGGCGACGACCTTCGCTACGACATGACGATCACGTTCGAGGAGTCGTTCACCGGCGCGGACAAGGTGATCGATGTGGCGCGGCTGGCGGCGTGCGACCGTTGCTCGGGCAGCGGCGCCGAGCCTGGCACAAGCCAGGAGACGTGCCCGGGCTGCGGAGGCGCGGGGCAGATCCGGCGGGCCACTCAGTCGTTCTTCGGCCAGGTCGTCACGACGGCGACGTGTCCCACGTGCGGGGGCGCAGGTCGCGTGCTGAGGGATCCCTGCCACCAGTGTCGCGGCCAGGGCAGGGTCCAGAAGCCGTGGCGGCTAGCGGTCAAGATCCCGGCCGGGGTCGACACCGGCTCGCAGATCCGGATCAGCGGTGAGGGCGAGGCCGGCGTGCGCGGGGGCGCGAGCGGGGATCTCTACGTCGTGCTGAGGGTCAAGCCCCACCCCGAGCTGGCGCGCCACGACCAGGACGTCCTCTACGAGCTGCGCGTGAACATGGTGCAGGCGGCGCTCGGCGACCGGATCGAGGTCCCGACCCTGGAGGGGCCGGTCGAGATCGCGATCCCGGCCGGGACGCAGCACGGGCAGTCCTTCCGCCTCCCGGGCCGGGGCATGCCGGATGTGCGCGGTGGGCGGCGCGGCGACCAGTACGTGGTCGTCCAGATCCTCATTCCCAAAGACCTGAAGCCGGATCAGAAGGCCCTGCTGCGCAAGGTCGGCGGCCTGACCGGAAAGCCGGAGAAGGTCGCGAAGGGGTTCTTCGACAAGCTGCGCGACGCGATCTCGCTGGATTAGCGCCCCGGCCGTTCGATTGGCCTGATGGGGACTTAGACTTCCGATCTCGTTGAGAGGAAGGTTTGTGGTCGTGGCGGCCGTCGTGCTGGCCGCTGCGGCTTGCTCTCCCGTTTGCGGCGGCTCGGCCAGGCTGTCCGGCTCGACGCCGGTCGCGGTGGCCCCGTCACCTACGCCCACCACGCTGCTGCAGGGGTCGAGCCCACCCTTCCACGTCGGGGAGGTCGGCGTGGCCTATGCGACGGTCCTCCTGACCGGGACCGGAGGCGTCGCTCCGTACACCTGGAGCGTCAACTCGGGCGCGCTGCCCACCGGGTTGGTCCTCGGCCAGGACGGAGCCGTGAGCGGCGTTCCGACCACGCCGGGGAGTTTCGCGTTCACGATCCGCCTCGCCGACGCCGGCGACAGCACGGCCAGCATCCCGGGCACGATCACGATAGGGCCGGCCCTCGCCCTCAGCCTGCTTCCCGCCTGTGCCGACTACTGCTACGTCGAGCTCGGGTGCGACTCGACCTGCGGAGGCTTCGGCCAGCAGAGCGGCGGCGTCGCGCCGTACATGTACACGCTTCTCGAAGGTCCGCTTCCGGCTGGCACCTCGCTCGCCGGCCTCTCCCTGACCGGCACGTTCACCGGCCTCACCGGATGGCTCCAGTTCAAGGTCCAGGTGTCCGACGCGGCGGGCGGGACGGCGGTCCTCGCCCCGAAGTTCTGGATCTTGCAGCATCTGTCGCTGTTGGGCGGCACCTGCACGTACAGCCAGCAGGGACTGCCGTGCAACACCACCCTCCAGTACCTCGGCGGACACGGCAACGTGACGTTGAAGGTGGAGGGCTGGTCGGGTGGCAACTGTGGGGGTGCCGGCACGGCGCCCGCACCTTGCCCCATGCCGCCGATCGGCGGAAGCGGCAGCAACGGGCTGCTCAACGTGACGATCGGCCGGGTTCCGGCCAACAGCTACCCGTTCCCGAGCGGCACTTTCACCGTCAGCATCCAGGACCAGGCGCTGTGCAGCGCCGGGGTGAACTGCTCCTCGGCGGGCGTCGCGCTGTCCCTGGTGTTCAGGTGAGGCATAACTTCGCCCCTTGCGGGGTAGTTATTTGGTTCAGTAGCTTTGAAACGTATATAAGAGGAATACGGTGTCCAAAACCATCGATCTAGAACTCACCAGGGCAGAGGTCGAAGTCCTCGAGCTGGAGGCCCGCCTGAGGGTGGTGCCTATGAACGACACTCAGCTGTCAGACGCTCTCAAGACGGCCCTCGCCGCCAAGAAGGAGCGCCTGGCCAAGCTGCGCACGCTCCACGCCACGGCCGGCCGGGCCAGCCGCAAGGATGGGGAGGCGGAGAAGGTCAACCCGCTGCACGCCGGCCGCCGGCCGCCGCTCAAGCGGACCGTCCCTCAGAGGCCCCAGACCAAGAGCAAGTAGCCGCCCAGCAGCCCCGGATCTGAACTCAAATTCAGGTCCCGACCGTTATCGTTCACCGAGTTGGCTAAACAGCTGAGCGCGCAGCCGGCGGCACCCGCCGATCCTTTGTTCGGGGCGGCGTGGGCTGCGATTGGTCTTCCCCGGCCAACCCGTCCGTGGACTCTTCCGCTCGTCAACGGGGTCGCGGTCGCGGCGGTGATCGGCGCCGTCGCCTACCGGATCTGGGAGGCCCACCCACCGGCGGACGTGCTGCGCCAGGAGGCCGTGCTGATCGGCATCGGCGTCGTGTTCGCGGTGGTCGCGATCTGGCTCAAAGGCTCGGAGCGAGGAACGCGCCTGGTCGTCCAGCTGCCCATCACCTCCATCGCCACGGTGCTGACCGTCCTGGTCCTGGGCGCGGCAGGGCGCTGGCTTGGCGACGACCTGCCCCCGCTGGCGGCCGTCAGCTTCGCCCTGGTCTTCCTGCACTTCGAGGTCGGGCTGCACTCGCGCCAGTTCGGCTACGTCTTCGCCATCGCGATCCTCGGCCTGGCGGTGCTCTGGATCTACGCGGTGAGCCAGCTGATGGTCGCCCTGAGCACCGTCATCATATGGACCCTCCTCCTGATCGGCCTGGGCATCCTCGCGATGCTGACGAGCCGCGCGGTGGAGCGCGACCTCGGCCTGCAGGTCGAGCGGCAGAGCTCTCTGCTGGCGACGCTGAGTGACCTGGGCGAGGGCATCGTGATCACAGAAAACGGGCGCTTTATCGTCGGCAACGACGCTTACGTGAGGCTCACCGGCTACACGCGAGAAGAGCTGGCCGGCCTTCCGTCCTTGATCGAGCTCGCCCCGCCGGAGGACCGCGAGCGCCTGACCTCCTCGCTCGCGAGGCGCCTGTCGGGAGGCGATGCACCGCCCCGCTACACGTCCGCCATCATCACCAAGTCCGGGGCGCGAGTCGTCGTCGACGTCGCGATCCATCGCGTGTCGAGCCGGCGCAATCAGCTGCTCACGCTCGTCAGCGACATCACCGAGCGACTCCGCGCCGAGCAGGCCGAGCACGAGACGGAGACTCGGTTCCGCACCCTGTTCCAGCAGGCCCAGGCCGGCATGGCGTTCGCCAGCCTAGACGGCCACATCACCACCGTGAACCCCGCCTTCTGCGAGCTCGTGGGCTACGGCGACGAGGAGCTGGCCTCGCTTTCCCTGCTCGACATCACCCACCCCGACGACGTGGCCACGCTGCATGAGGCGATGCAGGGCATGCTGGCCGGCGACGAGGAAGGCCGCCGCATCGAGAAGCGATACACGCGCAAGGACGGTGAGCACGTCTGGGTCGACCTGACGATGCGCCTCGTCCGCGACGCGAGCGACCGGCCCCTCTACTTCCAGACCGTCGCGATCGACATCCGCGACCGCAAGCGTGCGGAGGTCCTGCAGGCGGCGAGGTTTGCGGTCACGCAGGCACTCGTCACCTCACCCGGATGGGACAAAGCGGCGGCAGGCGTGCTCGAAGGCCTGTGTCGCACCCTCGATTGGGAGCTCGCCGAGTACTGGGAGGTCGACGTCGCGCGCGAGGCCATGCACTTCGCCACCGCGTGGAAACGGCCTGGTCGGGACACCAGCGCCTACGAGGCGACGGCGGCGCTGGTCGCGTACCACCGGGGCCAGGGGTTGGCGGGCCGCGTGTGGGAGTCGGGGGCGCCTGTCGCGATGCCCGACCTTGCCGGCGACGAATCGATCCGGTCGGCGGCTGCGGTCGCCACGGGATTGCACGGCATCGTCGGCTTCCCCGTGCGGAGCGGGCGGCGCGTCGTGGGCATGATCTCCCTCCACACGTGGTCGGCGCGCGGCCTCGACGAGGGCTTGATCGCCGTGATGAACGATGTCGGCTCGCAGATCGGAGAGTTCGTCGAGCGCAAGCGAGCGGAGGTCGCGCTGCAGGAGAGCGAGAAGCGCATCCGCTCCGTGCTAGACAACGTGTCCGACGGACTCGCGACCATCGACCAGAACGGCGTCATCGAGTCCGCCAACCCCTCGGTGACGAGGCTCTTCGGATACTCAGAGGAAGAGCTCATCGGACAGCAGTCCGACATCCTGATCGCGACGACGCATCGCAGCACGTTCGACAACTACCTGCAGCGAAGGCTCAACGTCGACGTCCC
>DATIOJ010000075.1:0-11850 GCA_035473355.1 Candidatus Limnocylindrales bacterium | reverse complement strand
GGGGTGTTTGCTGCCGTCGAGGAACTGCAGCCAGGCGGGTGTCAGCGAGGCGACGAGGAATGCCGCACCCCCGAGCGCCAGCCAGTACGGCCACGTGATCGCACCCCCAGGTGCCTCTCGCACACGGTCGGGCTCGAAGGCGCGCCGCCGGCGCAGCGGGCCGATCGCCGCCGCGAAGAAAACCCGCATGCTCGCGACCGCCATGACGACGACTCCCTCGCCCAGCGCAAGTCCGAGGCGGCCACGGGTGCTGACGCCATAGACCAGCGCGCCGGTCGCCGCCAGGCCCATGACCACCGTGCCGGCCAGCAGCGCGATCGAGCTGCCTCGCATACGGACCCACGCGTCGCCCATGTCGGCGAGGTTGTCGCTGCGCATCGCGCTGCTGATCGACGAGATGGCAAGCGATGCGGCGGCACGCGCGGGAGCGAGCGCGAGCACCGCCGCAACGCCGGCGACCGCGAATGTCGCGGACTGGTTGCGGAATCCCGAGATGACCACTGCCGCGGCGATTGCGACAGCGCTCGACCCGGCGAGGGCGATGATGCGTCGCGGCTCGTTGCCGACCAGGGCGGTCAGCGACGCCACGACCGCGCTGATCGCGCAGGCGGCGAGCAGGATCTGCACGGTCTGCTGATTCGACGCGACGACAATCGGCATCACCCGGTAGAGGACAGCGATGCCGAGGATCGACCACACGGACTGCGCGACGACCGATGCCGCCGGCGGCGCGGTGACAGAGGTCGTCGTGATCCAGTACGTGAACGGCCACAGGGCAAGGCGGCCGCCGATGCCGAGCATCAGCAGCGCGGACCCGACGACGAGCGACCGCACCGTCCACCCGGGGTTCGTGTGCAGGACGGGCAGCAGGGTGTTCAGGTTCTGCGTCCCATAGCGCGCGTAGAGCCACGCGATTCCGCACAGCAGGCACAGGTCGGTGAGGAACGGCAGGGCGAGGGCAACGCGCGCGCGGCTCGCCGGCTCGTCGAGGCCCCACCGATGCGCGAGCAGGAGGAAGGTAAGCGCGCCCCCGATGGCCCAGAAGCCGAACAGCGCGGCGAGGTCATAGCTGACCAGCACCCCGATGCTCGCGAACAGCAGCGCGGTGGTGACCGCATGGAATCGCGCGGCGCCCGGCTCAGTGCGCCCCATCACCGCGTGCCAGCCGAGCGCGCCGAGGACGCAGAGCTCGATCGCCACCAGGGCCGCCACCACGACGTGGTCCACGTGGAACACGAGGTCGATGGCGAAGGACTGGAAGTTCGTGGGTCCGGTGAACGCGACGGAGATGTTGAGGTACTGGTACGTGGCGACGTAGGTCGTCGACTTCTTAGTGAGCCCCCAGGCGACCAGCAGCGTCAGCAGCAGCGTGAGGAACGTGCCGAAGATCGCCGTCGCCGACGCCGACCTGCGCGTGCGCACGCTCGAGAGCGCGAGCACGAAGGTCGCAAACGGAAGGATGAGCAGAACGGGCACGGCCCACGGCAGGGTCGACGCGGGGTCGAAGTTGAAGCCCGACTGCCTTGCGCCGGATGCCGCTCCTGACGCCGCGGCGAGTATGAGGGGTCCCCACGAAGTCACGGCATCGCCTCTGACTTCGTGGGGTAAAGTATCTCGCCGGCGAGGGCAAAAAGGCTCAGCGAGAGCCCTCCCGGCCGGCGATGCCAAGGCCGAGCGCCACCAGCGCGGTGGCGCCGATCGCGAGCACGACCGCAAACTCCTGGCCGAAAAGCTGCGGCCCGCCCACGGTAGCGAATCGGGCCACGCCCGCGAACGCTACGCCCGCCCCGGCGAACATCAGCGGAATGCCCGCCAACGCCGCGGTGAGGTCGCGCCGCCACACGGCCGTGAACACACCGGTGGCGATGAGCCCGGCCGCGACGAAGAGCACGACCACCAGGCCGACGGTCACCGGCCGCGCTCCCTGACCCGCCACATCGCCGTCGCGCCGGCGAACGCGGCCAGGACCAGCAGGGCAACGGCCTCCGTCGCCAGGGCATCGTGGGCGAAGAAGACGCGGCCCAGGTTGGCCACCCCGAAAACGCCACCGTAGAAGCTCGCGTGGACGAAGTCGCCGCGGAAGGCCGAGTAGGCGAGAACTGCCAGCAGGATCGCCGCCGCGATCGCTCCGACCTGCCGCCACAGGCTTCCTACGACGCCCTCGACGGGCCGGTACTGCGGGCTCGCCACGAGCGCGGCGCAGCCCAGATAGCAGACGGCGGCGACAAGCGCCGCAAGGCCGGCCGAGAGAGTCAGGTAGATCCCGCCGAGACCGACCCCCAGCACGCCCAAGGCCAGTCCACGCAGGTCTCGGCCGGGCAGCAGCGCCACCCCAAGGCCCCCCGCAAGCGAAACGCCGGAGGACACGTAGAAACCAATCGCGTGGAGGGAGTCCATGGACACTCCGTGGTGATGAGAAAAAGCGGCGCTATGCGCCGGGTTTACGGCTGACGCCCCGGCTCGCGCCAAGCATACAGAAAGCCGCCTCCAGCAATTAGGAGCGCGCCGGCCGCCGCCACGATGCTCGCGGCGCTGGGTTGGATCGAGATCGCCGCGTATGCGAACGTGGCCAGAACGATGAGCCACGCGGCCCCGATCGTCAGCGCGGCGACGCGCGGTGGTGCCCAACGTCGAATGGACCGCGAAAATGGCGCCATGCCCGGAGTATCGCAGGAGCTTCTCCGCTTCGCCAACACCAACCGCCAGCCGGCGGCGCCAGGCATCGAGGTCATCGAGACCCCGCGCTACCGGATCGTGCTCCAGCCGGACTTTCCAGTCCCCGGACCCAACAGCGTCAGCTGGATTCGGTGCCGGTCCGAAGAGGCGGGCGCTTTGATCGACGAGGTCCGCTCGATCGTCGCGCCGCGGCACATTCCTTTGATGTGGACGCTCGACCCCGACACGGAACCGGTCGACTTCGCCGGCCATCTCGCCGCCCGCGGAGTGCACCCCGACCCGCGAGCGCCGCAGGTCGCGGTCATGGTCCTGCCGATCGACGTCAGCCTGGATCCACCCGACGTCGGCGGCCTCGAGCTGCATGACGCGCTGGCCGACCTCGATGCGTTTCGCAAGGCGGATTCCGTGAACGTCGAGGCATTCACGTCCAGACAACCGGTCTACGACCCAGGTCAGGTCGCCACGCTGGAGCGCCGCCGCCGCAACCAGCTTGCGGCCGGCAACCGGCGCGTGATCCTCGCCACGGTCGACGGCGAGCCCGCGGGCAGCGCGGGTCTCAGCCTGTTTCCGCCGTCGGGCGCGATCATCAACGGCGGTGGAGTGCGAGCGAAGTTCCGCGGCCGCGGCGTGTACCGCGCGATGGTGGTGGCCCGCCTTCAGATGGCGCGGGCGGCAGGCGTGGCGGGGATCACCGTGTGGGGCGCGAACACCTCGGCGCCCATCCTGGCGCGGCTGGGATTCGAGACTGTCGGCTGGCGAAAGTTCTACCTGGACGAATCGACGGCTTAGTCCTCCCCATTCGCGGGGAGGTGCCGGCGAAGCCGGCGGAGGGGCTGGTCGGGATGGGGAGCCCTAGGCCAGCGACTCGACCCACGCGCGGTGCAGCGACCCGTACCGCCCCTGCTGGCGGCGGAGCTCCCCCGGCTCCCCATCCTCCACGATCCGGCCCGCATCGATCACCAGCACCCGATCCGCGATCTCAACCGTCGACAACCGGTGGGCGATGATGAACGCGGTGCGCCCGCGCAGGAGCGTGCGCAGCGCGCGCTGGACCAACCGCTCTGACGGCAGATCCAGAGACGACGTCGCCTCATCGAGGATAAGCACGCGCGGGTTGGCCAGGAACGCTCGCGCGAACGCGACGAGCTGGCGCTGACCAGACGACAGCCGCACGCCGCGTCGCCTGACATCGGTGTCGTAGCCGTTCGGCATGGCGGCGATGAAGTCGTGCGCGCCGATCGCCCGCACCGCGTTCTCGATCTCTTCGCGAGTGGCCTCCGGCCGGCCGAACGCGATGTTGTCGCCGACCGTGCCCGAGAACAAAAAGCTCTCCTGCGTCACGACCACGATGGCACGGCGCAGATCGGTCACCGACACCGAGCGCAGGTCGATCCCATCCAGCGTCACCCGGCCCTCGGTCGGGTCATAGAAGCGGGCGATCAGGCGGGCGATCGTCGTCTTGCCAGCGCCCGTCTCCCCCACCAGCGCGACGATCTGGCCCGCCGGGACGCGCACGTCGATGTCGTGCAGGACAGGCTTGTCGCGGTAGGCGAACGTGACGTGCTCGAACGCGATCGCTCCGTTCGCCTCCGGAAGCGGAGTCGGGTCAGCGGGCTCTGGCACGGTCGGCGTCTCTTCGATCACGCCCGCGAGCTTCTCCAGCGCCGCGCCCGCCGCCTGGAACACGTTGTAGAACTGCGACAGCTCCTGCATCGGGTCGAAGAACTGACGCAGGTACAGGACGAACGCGGTCAGCACGCCGAGCGTGAGCTGCCCTTGCACGATGAGGTAGCCGCCCAGCAGGAGCACCGCGGCGGTGGTCAGGCGGCCGAGCAGGTTGATCGCCGGTCCGAAGGTGGAGACGAGCTGGTTGGACCAGATGTTGGCGTCGCGGTAGCGTCCGTTGACGTCCTCGAAGATCTCCTGGTTGCGAGGCTCGCGCCGAAACGCGTGCACCGCCCGGATGCCGCCCAGCGACTCGACGTAGTGGACGATCACGAGCACGATGGCGCGCCGCACCGCTCGGTACGAGCGGGCGGAGTTGGCGCGGAACCAGTACGTCAGCGCAACCACGAGCGGCATCGCGACCAGAATGACCAGGCCCAGCCGCACATCGAGTCGCAGCAGGATCACCGAGATCGCGACCACCGAGATCAGCGACGTGATGACCGATGTGAGCCCGGTGGCCAGCAGCTCGTTCAACGCGTCGATGTCCGACGTGAGCCTCGAGATGATCCGGCCCGACGTGTACCGCTCATAGAAGGACAGCGACAGCTCCTGGACGTGGGCGAAGAGCAACCGGCGCAGGTCGAACAGGATGTCGGCGCCGAGGCGGCCGGACACGCGGAGGAATCCGTAGTTGGCCACTGCGTTGACGACGAGCGCGATCAACAAGACCCCGACGATCTCGACGAGAGCGCTGAGATTGCCGTTCGCGCCCGGGCGCACGCCACGGTCGATGCCCAGCCCGACGAGGTATGGGATGGAGAGGTACGCGGCCGACCGGATCGTGATCAGCCCGACGGCAAGCCCCATCCGGCCGAGGTACGGCCTCGCGAGGTACGCGAGCAGGCGGCGACTGCGCCGGCGCAGCAATCCGGCCACGCTGGGCGAGAACTCGTCCACCTCTTCGGCCGCGACGCCGCGCCACGCATCGGCCGCGTTCGTGACGCTCAAGCCAGCGCCTCCTCGTACTCCTGCGCGAGCAGCGCGCGATAGAGAGCGTTGGAGTGCATCAGCTCGGCGTGGGTTCCCTGCGCCACGATCGTTCCGCCGTCGATCAGCGCGACGCGGTCGGCCAGCGCAAGCGTTGACGGCCGGTGCACGACGAGGAGTCCCGTCACACCCTCGAGCACGCTCGCCAGCGCCTTTTCGATCACCGACTCGGTGTGCACGTCGACCGAGGACAGCGGATCGTCGAGCACGAGGACCGGCGGTGACCCAAGCACGGCGCGGGCGAGCGCGAGCCTCTGCCGCTGGCCGCCCGACAGCGTGTAGCCCTGCTCCCCCACCCTGGTCTCGAGGCCCCAGGGCAGATCCCAGACGAATCCCGCCTGCGCGACCTCGATCGCGCGCTTCAGCTCCAGGTCGGACACGACGGGCCGCCCCATGACGAGGTTCTCGTGCACGGAGGCGGAGAACAGGATCGGGTCCTCGAAGGCGAACCCGATGTGCGAGCGGAGCGAGCGCAGCTTGATGTCGCGCACGTCGATGCCGTCGAGCAGCACGCTGCCCTCCGTCACGTCGTAGAGGCGAGGCGCGAGATAAGCCAGCGACGTCTTGCCGCTGCCCGTTCGTCCCACCAACCCGACGGTCTCGCCCGGCTCGATCACCAGGTTGAGGTCGCGCAAGATCCACTCCTTCGAGCTCGGATACTTGAAACCGACGCCGCGAAACTCGAGGCTGCCGCGGCTGTGCTCGAGGGGCAGCGCGTGCGGACGGTCCGAGATCTCCGGTCGCGAATCCAGCACCTCGTTGAGGCGCTCGGACGCGGTCTTGGCCTCCTCGCTCATCGAGAGGACCCAGCCGAGGGCGTCCATCGGCCACGTGAGCATGAACACGTAGTTCATGAACGCGACCAGGCCCCCGATCGTCAGGCGTCCCGCGACCACGTTGGCGCCTCCGAGGAGCAGGACCGCGATCAGCGAAAGGTTGGGCAGGAAGTTGATCTCGCTCCACAGCTCGGCGCGCGACCGGGTGCCCTTGAGGCTCGTCGCCCGGATCGTCATCGCCTCGTCCTCGAAGCGCTTCTGCAACAGGGGCATGCGGCCGAAGGCCTTGATGATCCGGACGCCGGTCGCCATCTCCTCGATGGTGGTGGTCAGGTCGCCGGTCAGGTCCTGCAGCCGCCGGGCGATGACCCTGTACTTGTCCTGGAAGATCTTGCTGGCGATCGCGATCGGGATCATGCACAGCGCCACCACAAGGGCGAGCTGCCAGTCGAGCTGGAGCATGAGGACCAGCACGACCACGAACGTGACCACGATCTGCAGGAACCAGATCAGCCCGAAGCTCACGAATCGGCGCACCGTCCCGATGTCGGAGATCGCGCGCGACAGCAGCTGTCCCGATTGCCAGTTGTCGTGGAACGAAACCTGCAGGCTCTGCAGGTGCGCGTAGAAGTCGTTGCGGAGTTCGGTCTCCATGTGCAGCGACGCGACGCCGGAGTAGTAGCGGCGCAAGAGGATCAGGGTGAATTCGAGGCCGCCGATCAGCACGAGCAGGCCAGCCATCTGCGTGAGGTGGCCGAGGTCGTGATGCGTGATCGGCCCGTCGATGATGTACTGGATCACCTTCGGGATCGACGCGGCCGTGGCGAGGCTTCCCAGCTGGGAGAGACCGAAGATGACCACGAGCCACACGTACGGCCGCAGGTACGGCAGATAGCGCCGCAGCGCCAGCAGACCCAAGGGTGAGAAATCCTTTGCGCCCCTGTTTCAGGGCGCAGTTAATAGATGGTTGGCGGTGGGTCGACTAGTTTAGCGCGCTGTCAGCCGGCGAGATCCCGCATCGACACCACGCCGACGACCTTGCCGGCATCGACCACCGGCAGGTGGCGGAACCCGTTGTCGAGCATGAAGCGCAGCGCGGCCTCTGCGTCTGCGTCGGGCCCCACCGTCTTCGGATCGTGCGTCATCCAGGACTGGATCTCATGCCGGGCCGCGTCGTGCGACTGGGAAAGGGCGCGCACGGTGTCGCGCTCGGTGAAGATCCCCAGCAAACGGCCCGCCTCCATCACCAGCACCGAGCCGACGCGGTGCTGCGCCATCACGGCCACTGCTTCCCCGACCGTGTCCGCCGGTTCGACGGTGTGCAGCTGGGTGGACATCACGTCCCGCACCTGCCCCATACACATGCATGCTATGCCTGCAGGGGAAAAGCGGCGAGGACGCCGGTCAGGCCGACGACGATCGCCGTCACAGCCGCGTCCCACCTGGCGCCGACCAGCCCGCGCCGCCAGAACGCCGAGACGGCGATCATCAGCAGCACTCCTGCGACCTTCAGGGTCAGGACCGCGCCATACGTCGTGGTCCAGAGCTGGCTCAGGTCGTTGAGCTGCTCGGTCGCGCGCAGCGCCCCGGTGAGGGCGGTCACGCCGAACGCGATGATCGCCACCCTCCCGAAGCGCTCGAACATCACCCTTGCGTCGGGGGAGCCCCAGCCGGCCGGAGGCCGCAGGCTGGCCAGCGCGAGGATCCCGCCGGCCCACATCCCCGCCGACAGAACGTGCAGCACCTCAGCGAACTGTGCGCCCGCGCCGGAGGCGTGGCCCGTCGTGGCGAGCATCCCGGCGGCGAGCACGGCGAACGGGGCCACGAAGCGGTTGCCCCGGAGGCAGAGGACGAGCGCCGCCACCTCGGCCGCAGAGCGAATGCCCACCAGGATGGAAGGCGTCGTCAACAGAAACCAGGCCCCACCGACCACCGCCGACGCAAACGCGATGTGCATCGGCGGGTTGGCCCAGGCAACGCGCGGCTGCATCCGGCCGAGACGGCGCACGACGAACGATCCGACGCCCGCGAGCAGACCGAGATCCTCGATCCAGTGAAAGGCGGCCGCGACGAGGTCCGGCGAGCCGCTCACGCGGCCGAGGTGATGATTCCTCCGCCGAGGACTTTGCTGCCGGCGTACAGCACCGCGGCCTGGCCGGGTGCGGCGCCGAAAAACGGCTCGTCGAGCAAGAGTCTGCCTTCGGTGTACACCGCGGGGATCGCCGGCGAGTGATAGCGCAGCCGCGCCTCGCACCGCAGCGGCTCGCTTGCCGAGCCGTCGACGAACCGCACGTCTTCGAGCAACACCTCGCGCACGGCGAGCTCGTCCCGGCGGCCGACCACGATCTGGTTGGCCGGCGCGTCGACGCGCAGGACGTACCACGGTCCTGGATCGGTGAGGTCGCCGAACCCGCTGCGCTGGCCGACCGTGTACAGCGCCGCGCCCCGATGCGTGCCGACCTCGCGGCCGGCCGTGTCGACGACGGTTCCATTGCGGACGGGGAGCCGCGCGCTGAGGTAGCGGGCGGTCTCACCTCGGGGCACGAAGCAGATCTCCTGGCTCTCCGCCTTGTCCGCCACGGGGAGCTCGAACTCTCGCGCGTGCTCGCGCACCTCCACCTTGGTCATGCCGCCGAGCGGAAACGCGATGTGTTCCAGGTTCGCCTGATCGAGGTGGTAGAGCATGTACGACTGATCCTTTGCGCCGTCGACGGCCGCGTGCAGCTCCGGGCCATCGGCGCCGCGGCGAATGCGCGCGTAGTGACCTGTGGCGAGCTGGTCGAAGCCGAGGCTGCGCACGCGCGACAGCATCAGGTCGAAGCGAACGAATGCGTTGCAGCGCACGCACGGGTTGGGGGTCCGGCCGGCGAGATAGTCGCGGTGGAAGGGCTCGATCACGCGCTCGCCGAACTCCTGCTCCAGGTTCCAGCAGTAATAAGGAATGCCGAGCAGGTGCGCGACTCGCCGTGCATCCTCGACCGCCGACAGCGAGCAGCATCCTCCGTGTCGGGCTGACTCCTCCGTGTCGCCGCGCGGCCACTGCTGCAGCGTCACGCCGACGACGTCGTGTCCCTGCGCCTGGAGAAGTGCGGCGGCGACGGACGAGTCCACGCCGCCGGACATCGCAACTGCAATTTTCCTCCCCATTTATGGGGAAGTCCCGCCGAAGGCGGGGATGGGGCGTTGGTTCCTCGCAATATCGGTCGCCACAACCTCGGCATCCTCGCCGACGCCGTACAGGACCGCCGACTGCGCCTTGCGCATGAAATGCACGCCCATGAAATACAAGCCTGGCACAGAGCTTTGGCCGTCGACCTGGATCGGAAAACCCATGTCGTCGCAAACGGGAAGGTGCACCCAGTCGTAGGCCGGGCGGTATCCGCTGGTCCAGATCACGGTCGTGATGTCGTCACCGCGAACGTCCAGCTCGGTCCGGCCGGTGAAGCCCGGCGGCGGAGGCACCTCCCACGGCACCGGCATGCCTCTCTTCTCGCAAAGGGCCTCGACCCACTTCATGAGCGCGCGACTCATGTCGTCGCCGGCCTGGATGCTCTGGGCCAGGTCGTCGGCGAGGCGGATCTTGTTTCCGTCCGCGCCGATGTACCGCCCGACGAGCTCGATGCCGGCTGCGTGGAGCGTCCGGTAGTTCAGGTCGTGGCCGCCGTCGCGGCCGGTGTTCTGGGGATTGCCGAACAGTCGCGCCGCCGGCGACGGCAGCTGTGCCATCGTCCTCTGCCAGAAGCCTGTTTCGGCCAGCCACCAGACAAGGTCGTGGCCGCCCATCCGGCGCGGCGCCCACGGGCAGCGTCCGCAGGAGACGATCACCTTCCGGCCGGCGAGGTGGAGATCTTCGGCCAGCTGGCAACCTGTCTGGCCGCTGCCGATTATGAGCACCGCGCCGGGTTCGAGGGCGGACGGGTTGCTGTATTCCTCGGCGAGGAGCTGCGTGACGCCCTTCGGAATCTGATCCGCGTTAGGGGGCAGGTGTGCGCGCTGGTAGCCGCCGGACGCGACGACGACGGTTTTCGCGAGGAGCTTTCCGGCGGGCGTCGTGACGACGAAGGTGTCGCCGTCGGCGTCGAGGGCGGTGACCGCGGAATCCTCCTGCACCGGGGCGTGGAAGGAGTCCGACCAGCGCTGGAAATGGTCGACCAGCGCCTCCCGGCTCATGAAGCCATCTGGCTCGGGACCGTCGTACACGCCGCCCGGCAGTTTCACGCTCCAGTTGGGCGTCACCAGGCAGAAGGAGTCCCAGCGCCGCGAGCGCCACGTTTCTGCGACGCGGCCGGCCTCGAGGATCACGTGGTCGACGCTGGATTGGGTGAGGAAGTAGCTGGTGGCGAGGCCCGCCTGGCCCGCGCCGATGATGACGACGTTCTCGCTCCTCATCCCGCCGAAATGTTAATTCGGCGAGCAGTTGGTCCCCGCTTCAGGGAGATGGTCCTCCCCATCTATGGGGAGGTGGCGCGGAGCGCCGGAGGGGCTGGTGATGGTTTCCCTGTCCCGCGCATGGAGAGGGTTAGGGAGAGGGGCGTGGACTAAGCTCGCACGCAGTGACGATCAGCGACGTCCAGGCCGGTCGCATTGGCGAGTACCTGCTCGCGGTCTATTCGATGCTTACCACTGGTGGCGAGCTGGTGCCATTTCAGGTCGACGCCGACGACGATCATCGCGACCTCGTCGTTGCCGTGAAGGGAAAGAACACGTTTGCTTCGCTGCAGGCGAAGGCTTGCTTTTCGCTCGGCGCCTCACCTCCCAACGCCCCCGCGCGCGGCGGGCGGATGGTGGAGTTGCACTTTCGCGCACACCCAGACCGGGAAGACGCGTTCTCGCCATTTCGCACCCAAACGAGCGATGTCGGTCCGCGCCTGCTCCAGCTGATCAACGCGCTGCCGCCTTCGACCAAACCGCTGCCCGGAGCCCGTCTGGTCCTCACCACGCGGTAAGCACCCACCAACGCGGCGGAAAGGGACGACTATTCGACCAGGTCGCCTTCCGCGGGCTCGACTTTCACGCCGCGCGACTCGAGGTACTCGACGCCTTTGTCGAGCTCGTCGGGTTCGCCGGAGACCTCGAGGAGCACCCAGCCCTGGTCGCGGGTCACGTCGGCGCGCCGGATGTTGGTGACGATCTCGAACTTCCGACCGAGCTGGTAGATCACCGGTTCCTTGACGAGCGACGAGCCGAAGATCAGCTTCAACCGCCGTCTGCCCACGGCGCGAGTGTAAATCGAAAAAGACGGACTGGGAAGGGGGTGGTTCGCGCGGGCCTGGGCTGCCGGGCAGCGCGCCACGTGGCAAGAAATGATGATTAATCTACTTGACCACTAGTACAGATGTTTGTACAATGGTTGCATGGCTGGGGCGCTCGATCAGCTCGATCTCGGTGTAGTCGCTGTCGAGCAATCCGATGATGTCGATCCAGCGGCTCTCCGCTCCCGCATCGACCGTCTCGAGGGCAAGTTCGCGCAGCTCGTTCATCAGGCCGCCAAGCGTGGCGACCACCTCCTCGACGGCCACTGCAGCGCGACCTCGTGGGTGATGGGCACCAGCAGGGTTTCGCAGGAGGTGGCCTCGGAGCGACTCCACGTGGGAGAGCAGCTGGAGGCGATGCCCCGGATCGCCGAGGCATTGCGATCAGGTCAGATCGGCTACCAGTCCGCGTCGGTGATCTGCCACCTGCG
>DATIOJ010000074.1:0-2742 GCA_035473355.1 Candidatus Limnocylindrales bacterium | reverse complement strand
TGTTTGCTTCGATGGTGGGGGCGCGCATCACCGAGATTCCGGTCAACCACCGGCCGCGCACATACGGAAAGTCGAAGTACTCGCTATCCCGAACCTCGCGCGTCGCCCTCGACCTCATCACGGTCAAGCTGCTCGGCAGCTACTCGACCAAGCCCATGTACTTCTTCGGCTTCGCCGCCTTCGGGCTGTGGGCGATCGCGTTCGTGCTGGCCGCGATCGTGATCGCGCAAAAGATTCTGCCGCCACACGTGTTCGCGCACAACAACCCGCTGCTCCTCCTGTCGGTCGTCCTGGTCATCGTCGGCGTGCAGTTCATCCTCATGGGCCTGCTCGCCGAGCTTGTGATCCGGACGTATCACGAGTCGCAGTCGAAGCCCACGTACGTCGTGCGCGAGGTCATCGAGCGGTCTCCGCAGAAGCAAACGGCGACGAACGGGAGATCCGCCGTCCGGACCAGGTAGATGTGCGGCATCTGCGGCGTGGCGGGCGGGGAGCCTGCGCGCGGCCGCGAGCTAGTGGACCGGATGTGCGCTTCGCTGGCCCATCGCGGTCCAGACGATGAGGGCATCGTCGCTCTGGACGGAGTGACGCTTGGCATGAGGCGGCTGTCGATCATCGACCTCGAGGGCGGCCACCAACCGATGCCCAACGAGGACTCGACAGTCTGGGTCGTGCAGAACGGCGAGATCTACAACCACCTCTCGCTGCGCGAGGAGCTGATCGGCTCCGGTCACGTTTTCAGGACCGAGGCGGACACCGAGGTCCTCGTCCACGGCTACGAGCAGTGGGGCGAGGAGATGGTCGAGCGGCTCAACGGCATGTTTGCGTTCGCCGTGCTCGATCGCCGTGCGGGCGCGGTCTACCTGGCCCGCGACCGCATGGGCATCAAGCCGCTGCACTACGCGGTAGACGGCGGTCGTCTCGTCTTTGCCTCGGAGCTGAAGGCGCTGCTGCGCGACCCTGCGCTGCGGCGAGGCGTCGACCCGATCGCGCTCGACGAGTACCTCGCCTACGAGTTCGTGCCGTCGCCGCGCAGCATCGTGCGCGGTATCGAAAAGCTGCGGCCGGGACACACCCTCAGCTGGTCGATGGCCTCACGCGAGCTGCGGACTCGACGCTACTGGGCACCGACTCTGAACGTCGACGGGCGAGGACGCGACGTCGACGAGGAGTGCGAGGAGCTGCGCTCCGTGTTGCGGGAGTCGGTCCGGAAGGAGCTGATCAGCGACGTGCCGCTCGGCGTCTTCTTGTCGGGGGGCATCGACTCGAGCGCGGTGGCCGCGATGATGACGCAGCTCGGTGGGGAGGTGAAGAGCTTCTCTGTGGGATTCGCCGAGCGCTCGTTCGACGAGTCCGCGTATGCGCGCGAGGTCGCGCGCCACCTCGGCACCGAGCACCACGAGCTGATGCTGGAGCCCCAGGCGATGCTCGACCTGGTGCCGAAGCTTCCGGCCCTGCTGGACGAGCCGTTGGGCGACGCGTCGATCATTCCGACGTATCTGCTTTCGACCTTCACGCGGCAGCACGTGAAGGTGGCGCTCGGCGGCGATGGTGGAGACGAGCTGTTCGCGGGGTATCCGACGCTGCAGGCGCATCGCCTGGCTTCGTACTACGTGCGCGCCCCGGGGGTGGTGCGGCGGGGGATCGTGGAGCCCCTCGTGCGGCGCTTACCGGTTTCGCGCGACAACCTCAGCTTCGATTTCAGAGCCAAGCGTTTCGTGAGCGGCGCTTCGCATCCGGTCGCCGAGCGGCATCAGAGGTGGATGGGCTCGTTTGCGAGCGAGGAGCGGGCGGCGCTGCTGTCGCGAGACGTGCAGGTCGAGCTGGACTCGTCGAATCATGGTGGGGATCCCTCGCTCGATCCGCTGAACCAGGTGCTGCTGCTCGACATGCGCCTGTATCTCGAGAACGACATCCTGGTCAAGCTCGATCGGGCGTCGATGATGGCGTCGCTCGAGGGTCGGGTGCCTCTGCTGAACAACGATTTCGTCGCGTACGCGACGGGGTTGCCGCTCTCGCTCAAGCTGCGGGGGCTGCAGTCGAAGTTTCTGCTCAAGCGCGCGCTGCGCGGTCTGCTGCCAGAGCGGATCCTGCGGCGGCCGAAGAAAGGGTTTGGGATACCGGTGGCGGAGTGGTTTCGGGGGCCGCTGCGGGAGCAGCTGCTCACGGTGCTGTCGGAGGAGCGGTTGGGGCGGGAGGGTTTTTTTGAGCCGGCGGTGGTCGGCGGGCTGATCAGGGAGCACCTGGAGGGCAGGCGGGACAACCGCAAGCAGCTCTGGACTTTGTTTGCTTTTGAGGCATGGTATCAGGGGTACGAAGGACTGGGAAGGGGGTGAGGTTAGGGGCGCGATTCAGTACAGTTGGTGGCAGTAAACGCTTGACATTTAGGGCGAATGTTTGTACGATTATCTGATGTGAGGCGCGCTCGAACTTCTGGATCGTGCCCTCGACTTGATCGAGCAGGCGGGCGATGTCGAGCCCGCCGCACTTCGTTCTCGGATCGACCGCCAGGAAGGCTTGTTCGCCAGGTTGGTCGCGCAGGCTGCAAAGCGAGGCGACCACCTCCTCGACGGCCACTGCAGCGCGACCTCGTGGGTGATGGGGCACCAGCAGGGTTTCGCAGGAGGTGGCCTCGGAGCGACTCCACGTGGGAGAGCAGCTGGAGGCGATGCCCCGGATCGCCGAGGCATTGCGATCAGGTCAGATCGGCTACCAGTCCGCGTCGGTGATCTGCCACCTGCG
>DATIOJ010000073.1:0-15582 GCA_035473355.1 Candidatus Limnocylindrales bacterium | reverse complement strand
CTCCTCAAGACAGTGGCTCGCACGGGCAGCGGCGTGGTCCGCAAACTACACGCCAACGGCACCGCGCCGAGGCCTAGATAAATTGGGAGTGTCAGGTATCAACCGGGACGCGCCCGTCGGCCATCAGCCGGGACAGCACAGGGGCACTTTCTGCGACACATCGGATAGTCCGGACGAAGCGACATGAGCTGCACCGGAAACGCTGGATAGTCCGGACTATCCGTGATGGAACGCTATCCGGACCAGCTCGTCCCCGGCACAGGCAGGTAAGGCATCGGGTCGATGACCTGGTCGTTGACGCGCAGCTCGAAGTGCACATGCGGCCCGGTCGAGTAGCCGGTCGATCCCTCGAGTCCGATCACCTCACCGCGCACGACCCTGTCGCCGGCGTTCACGTCCGTCTGGAGCAGATGTCCATACAACGTTGCGACACCGCCCCCGTGCGCGATGACGATGTAGTTGCCGTAACCGAGGTTGCCGTGACCGACCGCGACCACCAGGCCGTCCGCGGCCGCCATCACCGGCGTGCCCAGAGGCGCCGCGAGGTCAACCCCGGTGTGGAAGTGCTTGTACGGGCCGTACGGCGGCTCGAGCAACACCGACGACGGACCGAACGGCTGCGTGATCTGGAAGGAAACCATCGGCCACGAGAGGTTGAGGCCCTGGATCGTCTTGCCGACCGGGAGCTTGTTGTTCACCATCGCGAGGCCAATGCCAACTTGAGCCTGGCTCCAGGCGGTCTGGTACGAGCGCTGCACGAGGTCCTGCTCCTGAGCCTCGAGCAGCTGGGCCAGCTGGTTCGTGACGTCAGGCGGCTGGTCCCGCAGCTGGTCTTTTGCGTCCTGGATCTGGCTCACCAGGTCGTCGAGCTGACTGCTGAGGTCGTCCTGCTGGCTCATGACCTCATCCAGCGCGTTGAGGTTCGCGTTCAGCAGGTCAAGCGTCGCGTTCTGCTTGTCCAGGTCATCTTGCTTGGCCTGGCGATCGGCCTGTAGCTTGGCGAGGTCTGCCTCCAGCCTGGTCTGCAAGTCGTGCGCGCGCTGCCCCGCCACGACCGCATCGGCGGTGGCGATGAGTGCCTCGTGCAGGTTTCCGGAGCGAGCGATCAGGATCCAGAACGAGTCAGGCTGGCGGTAGATCGCACGCGACATCGCGGCGAGCTGTTCCTTCTCCACGTCGATGCGCGCCAGCGTGTCCGCGATCTGGGTGTCGAGCTGCGCAATCTTGTCCTCGAGGTCCGAGATGACCGCCTCTTCCTGCGCGACCTCGTCGGTGAGCAGCTGCTCAGTGCGCGCGAACTGGTCAAGGGTGGCCGCGATCCTCTGCTCCGTCGCCAGCGCCTTGGCGATGTCTCCGCCCAGCCGCGACTCGAGCTGCGCGTAGGCGGCCTGGTTCGGGTCGGTGGGCGCGCCGGGACACGTGTTCCGCGAGCCGGACGCGGCCGCCCCGGGGCAGGGAGAAGGCGACGGCGATGGGCTGGGGTCGGTCGCGGACGCGCTCGAAGCCTGGAGCGCGAGCAGCGCGCCGACGATGGCCGCCGCGCCCAGGGCTCGCCTCAAGCTCGAGCCCTTCGGAACCCAAACATCGCGGTCGCCGCGCCGAGCAGCAAACCAGCGGTGATGACGGCGGCGAGGACGTAGCGGACCGCCGTCGCGTCGACCCCGGGTAGGACCTGCACGTAGACCGAGTCCTGGAAGCGGACCGCAAGCAGGAACGCTCCGCCCACCACCGCGGCGGCCAGGGCGCCGGCCAGCGCACCGGTCATCAATCCCTCGATGACGAACGGCCCGCGCATCATCCACCCGCGTGCGCCGAGCAGGCGGGTCACGCCGACGTCTTGCCGGCGCGAGGCAGCGATGCTGCGCATCGCGTTGGCGATCACCGCGTACGCGACGACCGCGAGCAGCAGGACGACCGCGCCGGCGACGGCCCCAGCGATCACCGCGATGTGTCGCAAGCGTCCGTACGTGTCCGGATCGTATGAGGTCGGGTAGGAAGGATCAACCGCGGGGTCGCTCTGCACGGAGTTCGCCACCGCGGCGACCTGGGTCACCAGCTTGACCCGCACGTCGAGGCTCGCCGGAAACGGATTCGTCGAGCTGAGCGACGACAGGCTGTCCAGGCCCGGACGCTTGCTGGCCTCGGCGAGCGCCTGCTCGGGCGAGACGTTGGTCACCGACGCGACGCGCGGATCTGCGGCCAGCTTCGACTTCAGTGCCGCGACCGCATCCGGTGTGGCGTCGGGCGCCAGGTAGACGCGGACCAGCGACGCCTCGCCGGCCTGGTCCGCCACCGCCCGAGCGACCGCGATCCCGACGAGGGACAGCGTGCCGCAGAGCATCAGCAGGAGCGCGATCGTTCCGATCACGGGCGTGGTCAATCGTGCGTCTCGGCTCCAGCTGCGCAGTCCGCTGAGGACCACGAGCCGATATGTGTTGGCGACAAACGCGATCCAGCGCCGCCACAGCGGCAGGCGCGCCTTCTTCAGACTGCGCTTCACCCGGACCCGCGAGGGCCTGACGAGCCGGAGCCACACCGGCCGCGCCAACACTGTGGTGGAATGGCCGTTCCCATTGCCGTTGCCGTTTCCGTTTCCGTTTCCGTTTCCGTTGGAGCTGCCTTTGGCATGACCGTTAGCGTGCCCGTTCCCGTTCGTGGCGGGGCGTCGCGCGCCGTTGCTCACCACGCGCGCGCTTGGCAGGCGCAGGATGCGGCTGGCCGCAAACCTGTGGTGATGCGTCGCGACGATCACCGTCGTGCCCGCGGCGGCCGCCTCCTCGAGCAGGTGGGTGATGATCGCAGCGTTGTCGTCGTCCAGGGCGGTCAGTGGCTCGTCGGCCAGGAGGACGCGCGGTCGGGTTGCGAGGGCCCGGGCGATGGCGACGCGCTGACGCTCACCGGCCGAGAGCTGGTGCGGGTAGGCCTTGCGGCGGTCGGCGAGCTTGACCGATTCGAGCGCCTCGGCGGCCCGCTGCTTGATGGTGCGGTTGGGGACCTGCGGGTCGTGCACCTGGAGCGCCAGCACGATGTTCTCCAAGGCGTTCAGCCGCGGCAGCAACCGCTGCTCCTGGAAGACGAAGGCGACGTCGCGCCGCATCTTGGCGAGGCCGCGCCGCCACCATCGGTGCAGCCCCCGACCTCGCACGAAGAGCTCGCCGCCGTTGGGACGAATCTGCCCGTGCATGAGGCGCAGCAGCGTCGTCTTGCCGGAGCCGCTCGGGCCGGTCACCTCCACCAGCTCGCCAGGCCCGACCGAGAAGTTCACGCCCTTCAGGACGTCACGGCGACCAAAGGACTTGGAGACTCCGACCAGCTTGACGGCGGCCTCGAGCTCGACGTGGCCGTTCGTCTGGCGGGATTTTGTGACGCCATTCGCCAGCGCCGGCGCGCCGTTTCCGCTACCGCCGTTTTTGGACGCGCGAACGCGGCCAGATGTCGCTGGTCGGCTTCCCACCCTTTAGGTCCAGATTAGCCCATGCCGGCTCACAGTTACGAACGCTAGTGTCCCAGGCTGTGGTCTCTCTGAGAAAAGCCCGGACCCTCGCGCTCGACCTGCCCGGGACAGTCGAGGCAGACCACTGGGGACACCCGTCCTATCGAGTGGCGGGCAGGATCTTCGCGACCGCCCCCGACCCCTCCCACCTCAACGTGATGATCGACCCATTCGAGGTGGAGGCGGTGGTGCGAGACGAGCCGGATGCGTGCGGCGAGCTCCGGTGGGGAAAGGACGTGCGCGGCGTCCGAGTCGACCTGGGCCACGCTTCCGCCGAGTTGCTTGGCAATCTCCTGGAAGCCGAATGGCGGCGCAAGGCGCCGCGCCGGCTGCTAGCAACCGGTCAAGGCGAGGGCAGCCGGCGCCACCGCTAGCATGAACGAACCGCCGGTCGGCGACGCGAGGATCAGCCGGCTCCCGTCGGGCTCCTGGCTCACAACCTGGCGGACCGCGCCGGAGCTCGACACCTGACCGCCAACCTCCGGTGGCACATACACCACAGTCGACGGGTCGCCGTCTCGCCCCGTCGCATGGAGCGTGAAGGCTCCGGCCGACGGGTCGTAGGAGAACGCCAGCGCTCGGTCGGCGGTAGCGCGCGGGTAGACCCTCGCCAGCAGACGCTCCCGGTCGGCCCTCAGGCAGCCGGCCGAGTCAGAGGCATTGGAGGGCGGCGCGTACAGGCCCCATCCGCCCGCGGTGTTCTCCTTCCAGGTCCAGAACGCAAATCCGGTTCGGTGCCTTTCCTGTTCGAGCAGCTGGTTGGCTAGCAGGTTGGCGTCATCGCCCGGAGGGTTGCCGAACTCGGAGACGAACAGCGCCGCGTCCATCGCTCTCGCCTCGCGGTCGGCCCAGGAGTAGCTCTGGTCATAGCCGCCCCACGGATAGCTGGAGCTCGAGACCAGGTGAGGTGCCAGGTGATCGATGGTGTAGAAATGCGTGTAGGCATGCAGGGCCAGGACCACGTTTGGGTACGAGCTGATCGGTAGTCCGAGGTGGGTTGGAAAGTCGGTGACCTCTCGCAGCAGACCAGTGTCGAGAAAGATGAGATGCCGGGCGTCATCGGCGCCCAGGTCGCGATAGCCGCAAGGCGCAGGCATGAAGAACCCTGACCAGCAAGGCAGGCCGTCGTGCGCGCCGGTGATCGCATCGATCGCGCGCCTATAGAAAGGAAAGAGGAGCAGGTCCTCGAATCCTGGCGGAAGGCTCCAACCCAACAGCGGCTCGTTGTAGATGCCGTAGCCGGCGACTACGGGGTCGTCGCGAAACCGCCTGGCTACGACTGCAAGCGACGCGAGGTACTCATCCTGGATGCCATTGCGGTCGTACCAGAAGTTGGTGGTCGCCTCGAGCACGGCGGGGTTGATCTCGCGCTGGTTGAGATAGGCGTGTGAGGGCAGGCGATCGGTCAGCGTGGCCCATTCGGGGGCGCCGCTCATATGCGACAGATCGACACTCGCATCTCCTGCGTCGATGAAATGCGAGAACGCGTTCTGGTGCATGTCGACGATCACGTACATATGGAGCTCACGCGCCCAATCGACGACCTGAGCGACGCGGTCGAGGTAGGTCTGGTCGAATCTGCCGCGCTGCGGCTCGAGGAGGCTCCATGAGATGGGAAGCCGGATCGAGTTGAATCCAAGGCGCGACATCGCCTCGAGGTCCGACCTGCACAGCGGCGGGTAGTGACTCGTCGGTGAGTTAGCCGGGCAGCGTCCATCAGCGTAGGCGGAGGGCTCGAAGGGATAGTCCGGGCCGCCGCCGGGGCCGAACTCGAGCAGCGAGGCTGGTATCGCGCCATGCAGCAAGACCATCCGGCCCTGGTCATCCGCGATGTAGGGCGCGCCGCCGCCGGGATGCGCGACGTGGAGCCAGGCCAGGGCACCCGGCGGACCGGGTGACGCGCTGGGAGGGGGGATTATGCGAGTCGCGAGCGCAGTCAGCAGCGCGCCGGGGTACGTGCCGATCGCGACGACCAGCACCACCAGCGCGAGGAGGGTGCGTCTGATCAAGAGGCGGTGATCCAGTACGCGATGCCGAGAAGAATCACGACGAGCGCGACCAGGCCCGCCACCAGTCCGATCGCAGCGCTGGCCGTGCCGCGCAGCTCGCCACCGGAGGCGCGAATCCGACTCAGCGATCGGACCCCGCTGAAGATGGCGAAGGGCGCAAAGACACCGAACCACAAGGCGAGGAGACCGAGCACGAAGGCCCTGGTCGCCCCGCGGTCTCTCATCCGGTCAGGTGATCACCAGAGCTTCCCGCCGCCGAGCAGGATGTAGAGGATGGGGCCAATGCCCCAGAAGAAGCTGATGATGATCCACAGCACCTTCGCCACGCCGCCCAGGTCTTTGCGGTTGACGATGTCGATCACGGCCAGGACGAACGCGATCGGGTGCAGGAAGATCGCGATGAGGGCCTCGACGAGGAACTTGATCATGCGCGCTCTAGTGTTTCACGGTCTTGCCCGCTTGCGGGGAAGAGCTCGCCGAGAGCGGGCGATGGGGCCGGAGTGGGTTGGGGATGCGCGGCCATCCTTCGGACGGTGCGAAGGTCCCGTCGGCCGCCTGCTCGTAGGAGGTCCGCATGTTGCCCGCCGCCACCTCCCTGACCGCTTCCAGAAATCGGTCCACCTCTGCCTCGGTGTTGTAGGGGGCCAGGCTGGCCCGCACGGCTCCGGGAAGGGCCTTGCGCCGTCCCGCCGTGACCTCACCTTCCACGGCGACGACGTCGTCGCGGCTCATGCGCAAGAGGTGGAAGACGTACGGATTCGCGCAGAAGCAACCGTGACGAACCGCGATGCCCCACTCGTGGCTCAGGGCGGCGGCCACCAGGCCGTGATGCATTCCGTCGACGATGAAGCTCGCCAGGGCGAGCCGCGCCGTGGACGAGGACGGCTCCGCGCCCCCCAGGACGCTCACACCCCGGATCGCGGTCAGCCCCCCGAGCAGGCGACCTCCAAGTCGCAGCTCGTCTTCGAGCATCGCGTCGAATCCCAGCTCGAGGAGGTTTTCGATCGCGGCGCCAATCGCGACGGCGCCGATTACGTTTGGCGAGCCGGCCTCCTCGCGGTCCGGAAGATCCGCCCAGACGGTGTCGTCCCACGTGACGATGCTGATCGCTCCGCCACCCATCACCTCCGGCGCGCCGGCGAAGAAGTCGCGCGGCGCGACCAGCACCCCCGCGCCATACGGCGCGTACATCTTGTGGCCTGACAGGGAGACGAAGTCGAGGTGGCCCGGATCAGTCACCGGGCGAACGTCGATGCGGTGGTGCGGCGCCAGCTGCGCGGCGTCGACAGAGATTCGCGCACCGTAGCGGTGCGCCAGCTCCGCGACCTCGTGGAGCGGAGATACGAACCCCGTCACGTTGGATGCGCCACACAGGGCGACGAGACCGATCGTGCCTTCCGCTTCTTGCAGCGCGCGCTCGATCGCCTCCAGGTCGATGTGACCCTCGTCGGACAGCCCCACCATCACGTGGCCGCTGCGATGCCGCCACGGGAGAAGGTCTGCGTGATGCTCCATCTCGGTCACGAGCACGCGCCGGCCATCGAGCCGCGCTTGCTCGGCCGCGATCCGGTTGAGTGCGTCGGTCGTCCCCTTGACGAAGATGACGACCTGGCTCTGGTCGTCGACGCCAAGGAAGTCCGAGACCAGCTCGCGCGATCGCTCGTACGCCTCGGTGGAGAGGCGCGACTTGTAGCCCGTTCCCCGATGCACGCTCGAGTAGACGTCGGAGAACTCGGTCACGAGGTCGCGGACGCGCCTCAGCGGAGGCGTGCTCGCGGCATTGTCGAAGTTGATCCCGATCACCGTCTGCCCGCCGCGGACAGGGACCGGCAGGTCGACGCCTGCGAAGTGCTCACGCCACACGTTCGTGGCTAAATCTAGCGCTACCCGGCGAAAAAGCCAGTCTGTGATGCCCACACTAGCAATGGGGCCGTCCGTTGTGCTATTGACACGAGATCTGACATGAGGAACCCACGTAACCTGGCGGGCGTGCAGGCGAGCGCCGGCGCCGCCGACTCCAGCCTTGCGGCCCGCGAGCTCAGCTTCCTCGTTCGCCTCGCCCAGGCTGCCGCCTCGACCCAGCGCCCGGACGAGCTGCTCGAGCTGATCATCCGCGAGACGACCTCCGCCATCGGCGCCGACGTGTGCTCGCTCTACCTGCTGACGCCTCCCGGCGAGGAGCTGCTGCTCACGGCCACCAACGGACTGAACGAGAACATGGTCGGCAAAGTGACCATGAGGCTTGGCGAGGGGATAACCGGGTGGGTCGCCGAGTCGCGGCGAGCCGCCGTCGTGCCCGACGTGAGCAAAGAGCCGCACTGGAAGTGGGTGCCCGGCCTGGACGAAGACCGCTTCCACAGCATGACCTCGGTACCGATCGAGTCAGGGCCGCGCCTGGTTGGCGTGATCAACGTCCAGAGCACCGAGCGGCGCGAGTTCAACTCCGGCGACATCGACTTTCTGCGCGCGATCGCCGCGCAGGTGGCGGGGATCCTCGAGCGCAGCGAGCTCCAGCGACGCACCGAGGTTCAGCTCGCGGAGATTCGCCTCTCCCACGACATACACGAGCGCTTCACCAAGCTGTCCCTGGACGGGGCGGGCATCTCGTCGATCCTCGAGGTCATCGGGTCGCTGGCGGGTGGACGCGCGGCGCTCTACTCGCCCGACGGCTACCGCGTGCGTGGTGTGGGGGAGGCTTCGGACGCGATGCCGCAGCGCATCCACCTTCCGCCGAACCCGGGTGCCATCGGCCGCGAGGTCAGGATCAACGCGGGTCGCCCGCCGCACCCGATCGACGTCGTGCCGGTTCGCGCCGGCGCTGACATGCTCGGCCTGCTCGCGGTAGGCGTCGACCAGCAGACAAGGGATCCTCGGCGCGAAGCGCCGGCCGACCAGGCGGAGGGGCGCGTGCGGGCGCTGGAGCACGGGTCGACGATTCTCGCCCTCGAGCTCTCCAAGGAGCGCGCCGCGGCCGAGGTCGAGCGGCGCCTGCGCGGCGACCTGGTCGAGGAGGTGCTCGCCGGCGGCCTGGAGGCAGAGGAGGCGGAGCGGATCGCGCGCCAGGCGGAGAGGTTGGGCCACCGGCTGCCGCAGCGGGCATGGGTCGTCGTGCTGGAAGCGGACGATGACAAGACGGAGGCGGCGCTCGCCGCTCGAGGTCAGCAGGACCGTCTCGACGCCGCGCTGAGCGGCCTCATTCGCTCCCGCCTGCCAGGCGCGCTCACGCTCGTCCGCTCCGCCTCGGCGGTTCTGCTGGTGCCGGACGAGCTCGCGTCGGACCTTGCCGCCGTGGAGAAGCTGGGTCTGCAGGTGCTGGCCGCGGCGGCGCCGGTCATGAAGCCGGGCTCGGCCTCGGTGGGCATCGGCAATCTCGCCAACGGGGTCGGCGAGCTCGCCCGCTCCCATGTCGAGGCCCGCCAGGCCCTGCGCCTCACCCGCCGGGCGGGTGGACGTGCGCGCGTGGCGTCTTATCGCTCCCTCGGCGCGTTCAGGTTGCTGCTCGAAGTGCAGAGCCCGGACGCTCTGCGCCGGTTCGTCGACGAGCTGCTCGGGCCACTGCTGCGGTATGCCCAGTCACGAGACACGCCCCTGCTCGAGACGCTCGAGGCCCTCTCGGCGGCGCGGTGGATCCGGCGCGCCGCTGCCCGCGAGCTTGGCATCCACATCAACTCGATGACCTACCGCGTCGAGCGCATCCAGTCCTTGACCGGCCTGCAGCTGGATGATCCCGAGACGCGCGTCGCGATCAGCATCGCCCTGCGCGCCCGGGCGATGCTCGGCATGTAGACCAATTCATTCGAACCAAAAAAAGAGAGGGCCCCGGCTCGCGCCGAGGCCCTCTGGAGTAGATCGGTCTAGACGTCCGAGTAGAGCATGAACTCCCACGGATGCGGCCGCAGCGCGACCGCGTCGACTTCCTTCTTGCGCTTGTACTCGATCCACGTGTCGATGACGTCCTTGGTGAAGACGCCGCCCTCGAGCAGGAACGCGTGGTCTTGCTCCAGCGCGTCGAGCGCTTCGGCAAGGGACCCCGGCACAGACTTGATGCTGGCCTTCTCCTCTCCCTCGAGCTCGTAGATGTCCTTGTCGACCGGAGCCGGGGGAACGATCTTGTGCTTGATTCCGTCGAGGCCGGCCATGAGGCACGCCGAGAAGGCGAGGTAGGGGTTGGCGGCTGGATCCGGCGACCGAAACTCGACGCGCTTGGTCTTCGGGTTGGTCGAATACATCGGGATGCGAACGCACGCCGACCGATTGCGCTTCGAGTAGACGAGGTTGATCGGCGCCTCGTAACCGGGCACCAGGCGCCGGTACGAGTTGGTGGTGGGCGCGCAGATCGCTAGCAGCGCCGCGGCGTGCTTCAGAAGACCGCCGATGTAATACACCGCCGTCTCACTGAGACCCGCGTAACCCTTCTCGTCCGCGAACAGGTTCTCGCCGTCCTTCCAGAGGCTCTGGTGCACGTGCATCCCTGAGCCGTTGTCCTGGAACAAAGGCTTGGGCATGAACGTCGCCACGTATCCGTGCTGCGCCGCGACGTTCTTGATCACGTACTTGTAGACCATCAGCTTGTCGCCCATCCTGGTCAGCGAGTCGAACCGCATGTCGATCTCGGCCTGACCCGCCGTGCCGACCTCATGGTGCTGCACCTCGACGCGCACGCCGGCGTCGATCAGCTTGAGCATGATCTCGGACCGCAGGTCCTGCAGCTTGTCGGTCGGAGGCACCGGGAAGTAGCCTTCCTTGTGCCGCGGCCTGAAGGCGAGGTTGGGCTCCGAGTTCTTGCCCGAGTTCCAGATTCCTTCGTCCGAGTCGATGAAGTAGTAGCCGCTGTGCGCGTTCTGGTCGAAGCGCAGCGAGCTGAACAGGTAGAACTCGGCCTCCGGTCCCCAGTAGCTGATGTCGGCGATGCCCGACCGGCGCAGGTGCTCCTCCGCCTTCTTGGCGATGAAGCGTGCGTCACGCGAGTACGGCTCGCGGGTGATCGGGTCGACCACGTCGCAGATCAAGAAGAGCGTCTTGTGCGACAGAACCGGGTCGATCGTCGCCGACTCTGGGTCCGGTATGAGCAGCATGTCGCTCTCGTCGATCGCCTGGAAGCCGCGAATGCTCGATCCATCAAATCCGAGTCCGTCTTTGAAGCTGTCGACGTCCAGCTCGCCCAGCGGCAGGCTGAAGTGCTGCCAGGTGCCCGGAAGGTCGACGAATCGGACGTCGACGACCTCGACGCCCTCGGCCTTCGCTCGCTCGAGGACCTCGGCCGGACTGGTCTTGCGGATCGCCTTTGTCTCTACTGCCATGAACACCCTCCCACGAAATACAGAGGCATTTGACGGGCCCCATGGGGCATCGTAGGAACCGGCGCGCCAGACGATCAGGTGAGACCGGCACGAATCGGCGCCGTCGCTTTTGGTGTGGTTGACACGAACTTGGGGCTAGTCCCAGCCGGTTGCTCTCGTGCAGAACTGACAAGACATTCCGCGACAATTCGTCGCATCCACACGTTTTTGACGGTCCCCGGCCCTCCATAGGCTGAGCCGCATCAGCCAGCGCGCCCCTCACGGCGCCAGGGAGTAGCTACGGAGGTGACGTTCTTGACGGTGCCCATGGAGTTCTGGAAAGCGCTCATCCATCGCCGCCGAAGGCTTTGCGCCTCGGCCACTTTTGCCGTCCTCGCCGCACTCATTCCCATGGCCGCCATGGCCGACGACACCTCGGCCACGCAGGCCGCCGGGGTTGCCGCGGACACCGTCTGGGTGATCGTGGCGGCGTGTCTCGTGATGTTCATGCAGGCCGGCTTCGCGATGCTCGAGGTCGGGTTCAGCCGCATGAAGAACGTCGGCACGGTGGTCGCCAAGGTGGTGACCAACCTGAGCGTGAGCTCCATCGCTTACTGGGCGGTGGGGTTCGGCCTGGCTTTTGGCGCCGGCGGCTTTTTCGCGTTCATCGGAGGCAGCGGATTCTTCCCGACGTTCAGCCCTGGATCGCAGCTGAACCTGCCCGCCATCGCGGCCAGCACCGCGCCCGCGGCGGCCAAGTGGTTCTTCGAGTTCGTGTTCTGCGCGGTCTCGCTCGCCATCGTGTGGGGCACGATGCTCGAGCGGACGAAGTTCATCGTCTACATCCTCTTCGGCATTCCGTTCGCGGCCTTCATCTATCCGCTCATCAGCCACCAGCTGTTCGGCGGCGGCTTCCTCATGTCCACGGTCGGAGCGCAGGATTTCGCCGGATCGACGGTCGTCCACCTGACGGGCGCGACCGCCGGCTTCGCGGGCCTTCTGCTGCTGGGCGCGCGGATCGGCAAGTACGAGCGTGGCCGGGCGAACGCGATCCCGGGCCACAACATGCCGCTGGCGCAGCTCGGGGTCCTGATCCTGTGGTTCGGGTGGTTCGGATTCAACCCGGGCTCGACGCTCAACGCGACCAACCTGCACTTCGCGGATGTCGTCGTGGTCACCAACCTGGCCGCGGCAGGTGGCGCGGTCGCGGCGCTTGCCACGGTCTACCTGCTCACCAAGACGATGGACGTGGGCATGATCGGCAACGGCGCAATCGCAGCGCTCGTCGCCATCACCGCGCCCTCCGGCTACGTCGAGCCGTGGGCCGGAATCGTCATCGGCGCGGTCGCCGGGGTCATCGTGGTGGTCGGCGTGCTGGCCCTCGACAAGTACCTGGACGACCCGGTCGGCGCCCTTCCGGCGCACGGCCTGGCTGGAATCTGGGGCACGCTGAGCTGCGGGCTCTTCACGGTGCCGGCGCTGGCCAAGTTCAACGGCGTCGGCCAGGGCGGCTTGTTCTACACCGGGAGCTTTCACCAGCTCGGCGCACAGGCGATCGCTGTCACCGCGTCGTTCGTGACGGTGTTCGCGCTGAGTTACGGACTTTTCTGGATCATCAAGAAAACGGTTGGCCTCCGCGTGTCCGCGCTGGAAGAGATGGAAGGCCTCGACATCAGCGAGCACGGCATGTGGGGATACCCCGAGTCGTTCATGCCTGTCCCGGGCGGCGTCTACCGCCAGCCCGACACTCCGACCGTGAACCCGCATCCCAACCACGAGCCTGTGCCCACCACGCATAAGGAGGTGTCCCCGGCATGACTTTGCCCAACGGAAGCGGCCAGGCCATGAAGATGGTCGTCGCGATCATCCGCCACGAGCGTCTGCAGGAGGTTCAGGACGTGCTGGACGAGTGCGGCGTCTCGGGCGTGACAGTGACCGAGGTCAAGGGATGCGGCGCGCAGCGCGGCTACACCGAGAAGTACCGAGGGGCGGCGGTGCACATATCGCTGCGACCCCGACTGAAGGTCGAGGCCGTGATGAAGTCCGAGATCGTGAACACGGTCGTCGACAAGCTTGCGGTGGCCGGTCGGACGGGCGCGGGTGAGGTCGGCGACGGAAAGATCTTCGTCATCGGGGTCGAGGACGCTGTCCGGATCCGAACCGGCGAGCACGGCCCGGAAACCGTCCAACACGCCGAACGCGCGATGTGGGGCCATTAATCACCGACCGCTCTAGGTAAAAAGCAAGCGGCGGGGCATTTCGCCCCGCCGCTCAGTGAACCCCGCGGTGTCAGTTCGTGGGTGTTACTAAGTCCGCGCTCTTCTCGATCCACGTCCGGATCGGGGCAGCTCCGCCTGGAAAACCGACCAGCCGGTCCACCAGCTTGCCGTCCTTGAAGAGGCCCAGCGTCGGGATGCCCATCACGCCGTAGCGGATGGCGATGTCCTGGTTGCTGTCGACGTCTAGCTTGCCGATCTTGACCTTGCCGGCGAACTCGCCCGCGAGCTGCTCCACCACCGGCGCCATCATGTGGCAGGGCGGACACCACTCTGCGGTGAAGTCGACCACGACTGGCTCCTGAGACTGAAGCACGTCGGCCTCGAAGGTCAGGCCGTCGAAGTGCTGAAGGTTGTTCATGTTCAATACAAGGCGGGACGGGAGGTTCCTATTCCGCCGCGATAATCGAGGGGTGGCAGTGATCGAAGCCCCGCCGCCGGCGCCCTCCTGGGTGCAGGCCATGCGGCAGTTCGGCGCCCGCTTTTTCGAGGCAGCCCCCGGAGCCTTCACCTGGATCATGCTCGGGTCGCCGGCCTGGATACCGCTGGTGTTCAAGCTGCCGGGGGCAATCTTCGTCGCCTCCGCGGTCCTGGTCTTCGACGCCTACTGGCTGCTCCGCTCGGTCACTGTCGTCCTCGGGGTCTACAGCTCTCTGGTCCGGATGCGGCGCGACATGAACCGGGACTGGCTGGCCCTTTGCCGGGAGGACCAGGCCGCGGGCCGGTTCGACCCGCTGCAGTTCCTCCACCTGTGCGTCGTGCCCACCTACACCGAGCCCTACCACGTGCTCGAGCGCACGGTCCAGGCGATTGTCGACGCCAACTATCCGGGCGAGCTGAAGCTGGTCGGCATCATCACCCGCGAAACCGACAAGCCCGGCTGGGAGAACGTCGCCCGGCTGAAGGAGAAGTTCGGCAGCCAGGTTCGCGGCTTTTACCACATCAAAGACCCGCTCGAGCCCGGCATCGTAATCGGCAAGTCCGCCGCCATGAACTGGGGCGGGCGGTGGATGGTGCGAGTCCTGACGGAGGAGGGCTTCGACCTCAGCCAGGTCCTGATCACCGACCTCGACTCCGACTACCGCGTCCACCCGGAATACTTCGGCTGGATCAGCTGGCATCACGCGCGCCAGCCGCTCCGCGACTTCACGATCTGGCAGCCGGTGCCGCTGTTCCACAACAACATCTGGGAGGTACCGATGGCGGTCCGGATCATGTCCGCCAGCACCTCGCAGTGGCAGATGTTCCTGCATTCGCGGCCGCATCGCCTGGTCGCGTTTTCGAGCTACACGTGCAGCCTCGACTTCGTCCACAAGGTCGGCTATTGGGACAAGGACGTGATCCCCGAAGACTCGAGGTTCTACTGGAAGGCGTTCTTCACCTTCGGCAAACGGTTTGCGGTCAGGTCGGTCTGGCTGCCCATCTACGGCGACTCACCGAACTCTCGGGATTACGCGTCGACGCACATGAGCCAGTACAACCAGATCAAGCGCTGGGCCTGGGGCATCACCGATGTGCCCTACGTCCTGGCCCGGTTCTTCCAGCATCCGGAGATCCCGCTCTGGCTGCGCTTTCAGCGCTTCATGAACCTGTTCCTCAACCACCTGAACTGGATCTTCCTGCCCGTGCTGCTGATGTTCGGCGCCTCGGTGCCGCTGTGGGTCAGCGAGGACTTTTCCCTGACCGACATGGGGCAGACGCTGTGGAGCGTCTCGGGCCTGCTGCTCGGGATCACGCTTTCCACGGTCGTCTTCTTTCTCTATTTCGAGACGCGACTCCTGCCGCCAAAGCCGGCCGATTGGCCGCGCTGGAAGAGGATGGCGATCTACGGCCAGTACTTCCTCTACCCGATGGTCGGGCTGGTACTAAGCGTGCTTCCCGCACTCGAGGCGCATACGCGGTTACTGTTTGGGCGGTACCTCGAGTACCGGGTGACAGAGAAGGTCTGAGGAGAAGGGGTTAGTGGACGAGGCAGGTGCCAGGACGGTCGCCCGCTCTGTGGCGGCGCTCTATCGGGATGTCCACGAGAAGCTTCGCGAGCAGGTCCGTGGGCTGGATCACGGCACCTTGAACTGGAGCCCCCTCCCCAAGGCGAACTCGGTCGCGGTGCTGGTCACCCACACGCTTGGTTCGGAGCGCGAGATGCTCCGCGCCCTGCGCATGATCCCGACCGAGCGCGACCGGGACTCGGAGTTCAAGGTCGAGGCCGAGGCGGCTGACCTGCTGGCGCTGCTGGACGAGGCGGACCGCGACGTCGAAGAGCACCTCGGTGCAGTCACCGCCGCGGATCTGACCGAGCTGCGGCCGCGCGGCGACCGGCCGCCACGGCCGGGCATCGAGTGGCTGCTGTCGAACTATGGGCACGCGCGCGAGCATCTCGCCCAGATCGAACTGACCAAGCAGCTCTACGACTCAAGGACGTAGCGGGGCGCCGTTGAGCGGCCCAGCGTAGAGGGAACCCGGCTGGCATCGTCTTGGCGGCCGGGTTCATCCCGGCCGCGACTTTGTTTTTCGGCCACCAGACC
>DATIOJ010000072.1:0-21054 GCA_035473355.1 Candidatus Limnocylindrales bacterium | reverse complement strand
GATGTCTACAAACCTGCGGACGCGACCGTCCTCGTGGAGGGCTTCGCCGGATCCGGCGTTCTCGTGGCGATGTGGACACCTGGCAGCAACCGGGGCCTATCCGTCGTAGTGATCCATCAAGATGCCTCAGTCGTGCCGGTTGACGTGCCGGCGGCGATCCACTATGGAGGTTTTGCCGTGGCTGTCCAGGACGGGCCCGCCCTGATCTTCTCGGCTGCCTGGTCAACTGTCTGGCCGCCGGCGCCTGACACGAGTCGCGTCGGCCTCGCCGCATATGACCCTGAGCACGGCTTACAGCTCCTGATGACCGACACCCCGCGGGACATTTTCCTGTTGGGCCGGTGCATCTCGCTCTAGAGCTTTACAGGTTGGTTAGCGCCCAGGTTCGTTAACAACCTGGGTTTCGCGGCGCTCTGGTCGCCGATAGCGTGACGCGAAAAGACCTGGAGGCGCACATGCTCTTTCTCGCCGGCGGCCCAGACATCACACCTATCACAGATCTCATCACGACCTGGATTCACATCGGTCAGGCGCTCGTCGGCTCCATCGGCGCGCTGGCGTTCATCTTCGCGTTCATCTGGAAAATTACGGCGGTCGAGACGAAGTCCGCGCTGGCCGCCAAGCAGTGGATCCAGCGGATCGTCGTCGGGACCATCGGCGTCGAGGTCGCCAGCTCCCTCGTCGGAATCCTCACGAGCTCCGTCCCGACGCACTGAACCGCAATGAATCCCAACAACTTCAACCTCGGCGAGCTCATCGCGGTGCTGAGGGCGATCGAGGGCTACCTCAACACGCTCGTGCACCCGAACCTTGTCCTCGCCAAGGTCCTCCAGGACAGCGTCGGGCTGCTCCTCAACGTGTGGTTCAAGTTCGTCCTGAGCACCACTGACTTCGAGACAGGCGGCGACTTCGTGAACAGCTCGACCATCCGGATGTTCGAGCCAAAGGTGCAGCTCGTCGCGGACGCCGGTTTGGTGTTGGTCGCGCTGTGGGCGTCGTACCGAATCATGTGGGGCCACGGCCTCTTCACCCAGTACACGGCTCGCATCCTGCTGCCCCGTCTGTTCATGGCCGCGGTGCTGATCAACTTTGCGATGCCGCTGTTCCAGATGGGCGTAGGCGCGGCCAACACGATCTCTGAAGCAGTGCGCAGCTTCAACACCCACGACGACCTCGCGACCTTCGCGGCCGGCTACAGCCACGATCCGAACGCCGGAACCTGGGAGATCATCACGACCGCCGCCCTCGCTCTCGGTTTCGGTGTGCTGGCGATCAGCTACCTGGTGCGCTACGCGATCCTCATCGTCCTGGCGATCACGGCCCCGCTTGCAGCGCTCCTGTTCATGCTCCCCGAGACCAACCATCTCTCGAAGATGTGGACCACCCACTTCACGACCAACCTGCTCATGCAGCCCGCGCAGCTCTTCGTCCTTTCGATCGGCTTCGCCCTCGAGCGAGACGGCGTCACGCCCGTCCATCACCTGTTTGCGCTCGCATCAATGCTGATCGTGTTCAAGATTCCGGGCGCGATGGGCGGTGGGGAGAAAACGGCCCACAAGCTCCAATCCACGCTGCATGAAGCGGTCAAGCACCTGGGCCACGCCCTGGCCAAGGCATGATCCGAATCCTGGTCGCGAGCGTGCTCGCCACCTTCGTGTGGTTGGTGGCGGCGACGCAGGTCCCCAGCCACCTCATCTTGCCGGTGGGCAGCGTCGTGGTCGGTGCCACAGTGACGCAAGCCTTCGGCTGCACCGACGTGGTCCTGGAGCCGTTTGATCCCAACTGTCCCTCCCTGCACTTCCACGCCGGCATCGACCTGGCCGCGCCTGCTGGAACCGAGGTTTACTCGGCGACGGGCGGCATCGCGACGACCGGCTTTGATCCCTCCGGTGCCGGCAACTTCGTCGCGGTCAGGATCGACCCGCATGTCCGGATCGTGTACTGCCACCTCGCTGCCTTTCGTGTCGGCTCGGGGCAGGAGGTCACGCCCGGCCAGCTGATCGGGCTCGTCGGCGCGAGCGGCCTGGCGACCGGGCCGCACGTGCACCTGCAGGTCAACGTCGACGGCTTGCCGGTCGATCCGGCGACCTTTCTCGGCTCTTAACAGCCTGAGTTGGCGAGCGCATCGCTCCGGCCTAACTTGAGTTCAGTTTGCGGGCGAGCCCGTCCAGGACGCGCAACCCGCGCCGTCTGATTTCACGGAGGTGATGCGATGCTCAACAAGGTCTTTCTCATCGGCAACCTGGCGGCCGACCCGGAGGTCAAGGCGACGCCGAAGGGCACGTACGTCGCCAACATGCGGCTTGCCACGAACACGTACATGGGCAAGGACGACGAGGGCAACGCCCGAGAGCACACCGAGTTCCACCACCTGGTGGCATTTGGCAAGACGGCGGAGTTCGCCGGCCAGTACCTGCACAAGGGCAGGCAGATCTACGTCGACGGACGGGTCCAGACCAGCTCCTGGGAGGACTCCACAAGCGGCCAGAAGCGCTACCGGACCGAGGTGGTGGTGGACACCCTCAAGCCGCTCGGCTCGCGGCCCAAGGAAGCCGCCGCGTGACCCGCACCGGTGTGGGGTGCTGAGATGTAACGTTGTAATCCATGGCTGAAGACGTTCGCGCCTGGTTCGCCGCGCGGGTGCCCCGCGGGTGGTTCACCGGGCCGCCGGAGGTGACCGCCGACGGCGACGAGATCCTCGTCGTCGGCACCCTGGCGGACGTCGAGCTGGCCGCGGGCACGTCCCAGGAGGGCCGTGCGGGCGCCCGGATAGCGCGGATCAAGCGATTCCGGGAGGAGACCCGAGAGGACCGGATTCGAATCGCCCTGGAAGCCGAGCGTCAGTTCCGGCGCAAGGTGGCCTGGGGAGCTCGATGCGGGGACGAGATGAAGGTGTTCACGACGCTCAGCGCCCCGGTCATGACCCGGTTGCGGATGGACGAGCGGTCGATCCTGGACACGCTGGTCGCGGGCGGCGTCGCGCGTAGCCGCAGCGAGGCGCTGGCGTGGTGCGTGCGCCTGGTCGGGATGCATCAGGCGGACTGGATCAAGGGGCTGCGGGACGCCCTGGTGAAAGTCGACGAAGTGCGCAGTAAGGGACCGCTGAACTAGTCATACCGGTTGATACTTGTGCCCACTTTGATCGCCGAAGGCGCACGCAAGCACGTCATCGTCATGGGCGCGGGCCCCGCCGGCCTGACCGCCGCGTATGAGCTTTTGAAGCGAGACGTCCCTGTCACGGTGGTCGAACAGGACCCCAGGCAGGTCGGCGGCCTCGCCCGGACGGTCGAGCACAACGGCTACCGCTTCGACATCGGCGGCCACCGCTTCTTTTCCAAGAACCAGGAAGTCGAAGATCTGTGGACCGAGATCCTGGGCGACGAGATGCTCACCCGCGGCCGGCTGTCCAGGATCTACTACCGCGGCCGCTTCTTCGCCTATCCGATCAAGGCCGCCAACGCACTGTGGAACCTCGGCCCGCTGGAGGCCGCGCGATGCCTTGCCAGCTATGCGCGGGCCAGGGTGCAGCCCGTCAAGAATCCGAAGACCCTCGAGGACTGGGTGCGCAATCAGTTCGGCTGGCGGCTCTTCAGCATCTTCTTCAAGACCTACACAGAAAAGGTATGGGGCATCAGCACCAAGGAGCTTTCGGCGGACTGGGCCGCGCAGCGGATCAAGAGCCTCGACCTCTGGGTGGTCCTGCGCACGGCGCTGCTGCCCAATCGCGCGTCGAAGAAGCGCGGCGAGATCGTGACCACGCTCATCGACAGCTTCCGCTATCCGCGATTCGGTCCAGGCCAGATGTGGGAACGCGTCGCCGACATAAGCAAGGAGAAGGGCCATCCCGTCCTTCTCGGCCGATCCGTGTCGCGGATCAACCATGAGGGCGGCCGCGTAACGTCGGTGACGACGACCACCGAGGACGGCGATACAGAAACGCATCGAGGCACTCACTTCGTCTCGAGCATCCCAATCCGTGAGCTGGTCGCCAGGCTCGATCCGCCCGCGCCCGATCCGGTGCGGCGGGCGGCGGAGAAGCTCGCCTATCGGGATTTCATCAGCATCGCCTTGATGATCGACCGGCCGAACGTTTTTCCGGACAACTGGATCTACATCCACGATCCCGGTGTGCGCGTCGGGCGGATCCAGAACTTCAAGAACTGGAGCCCCGACATGGTGCCCGACCAGACCAAGACCTGCCTCGGGCTGGAGTACTTCTGCTTCGAGGGCGACGGTCTGTGGACGATGAAGGACGGAGACCTGGTCCAGCTCGCCACCGACGAGCTCGCTCGCCTCGGCATCTGCCAGCCGGCGGAGGTCTTCGACGGAGTCGTGGTGCGCCAGCGCAAGGCCTATCCGGTGTATGACGACAGCTACCAGGAGCACGTCGGGGTCGTGCGCGACTACCTCGCCGGCGCGCTGCCCAACCTCTACCTGGCCGGGCGCAACGGCATGCACAAGTACAACAACCAGGACCACTCGATGATGACGGCGCTTCTCGTCGCCCGAAACATCGCCGCCGGCTCACTCCTCGACCCGTGGAAGGTGAACGCGGACGCCGTGTACCACGAGGACATTCGAGTTGGGGAGCGCGACGTCTCCGGCCGGCTGGTTCCGGAGCGCGCCGCAGCGAGCTAAGCCGCTCTTCTAGACCGTCCTCGGTCGCGCGAAATTGGCGCCCACGAAGCTCGCCACCGCCAGCACCACGCAGAGGATCGCGTGCTTGTAGTGGTTTCCGGAGCCGGAAGAGAAGAGCTGCAAGATCCCTACCGCGTAGAGGACCGCCGCAATGATGAGGACAACGCCCAACACCCCCAGGCCAACCGCCACCGTGTTGCTCTTGATCACAGGCCGAAGCGTAACAAAGCCAGGCTGACCAGCCCGGCGACGATGCAATACAGGCCGTATGGATCCAGGCGTCCGGAGCGGAAGTAGCGGAGCAGGAACCGGGCGCTCGCGTAAGCGGCGAGGCCCGAAAGCACCGCCGCGGCGACGTACTGGCCGATCGGGATTCCGGACCCGAAGAGTTGCGGCACCTCCACGATCCCCGCGCCGAGGATCACCGGCGTCGCGAGCAGAAAGGAGAAGCGCGCAGCCTCCTGGTGGCGGAGACCAGCGATCAAGCCTCCACCGATCGTGATGCCCGATCGCGAGATGCCGGGAAGGAACGCGAGCGCCTGGCAGGCGCCGACGATCGCGGCCGCCACAAAGCTGATTCGCTCCGCCCGCGCGAAGTGCTCTTCCTGCTCCACGCGTGACTCAGCAGGTGGCTCCCGCCGACGCCGCAGCTGCTCGAAGCCGAGCATCAGCACACCGTTGACGACCAGAAATGTGGCGGCCGCGTACGGCGAGGCGAACAGCGACTTGATGCGGCTCTCGAGGAAGACGCCAAGCACCGCGGCGGGAATCGTCCCGACCAGAAGCAGCATCGCCAGGCGCTCGGTGTCCGTCCGCATCTCGCCGCGGATCGCGGCGGTGAAAAATCCGCGAATGATGGCGATCCACTGGTCCCGATAGATGACCAGAAGTGCGGTCGCCGTCCCCAGATGCAGCAAGACCAGGAACGGGACGAACGATGGGTCCGACTGCTTGAAGCTCCAGTGCAGAAGGCTCGGCACCAGCACCGCGTGCCCGAGCGACGAGACGGGGAACAGCTCGCTGGCGCCCTGCAGCAGGCCCATGAACAATGCCTGCCCAAAGGTCACGTGACAATATTCGCGGAGAGATGAGTCGGCTCGCAGCGTTCAGCCCCGCCGTAAGGACCCTGGACGAATCGCTTGCACGGGCAAGGATCGTGGAGCAGCATGGCTACGAGTCGCTGTGGACCACCCAGCTGCCCGGCGCTCGCGACGCGGCCCTCGTCCTTGCCGCGTACGCCGGCGTGACCACCCGGGTGAAGCTTGGCACCGGGGTGCTGCCGATCTACACGCGGCATCCGACGGCGGTGGCGCAGATGGCGGCGACCCTCGACGAGCTTTCCGGCGGCCGGTTCATCCTCGGCATCGGCATCAGCCACCGGGTGACCGTCGAGGGCATGTGGGGGCTCAAGCTGGAGAGCCCGCTCGAGGCCATGCGCGAGTACCTGACCATCGTGCGCACGAGCCTTCGCGACGGCGCCTGCAGCTTCGATGGTCGCTTCTTCACCGCCCGATGGGCTTACTCGGCTCCGCTGCGTCCGGACCTGCCGATCATGATCTCGGCCCTCAACCCCCGCATGCTCGAGCTGGCGGGTGAGCTGGCGGACGGCGTGGTCCTCTACATGTGCGCGCCCGACTACATTCGCCGGCAGGTCATTCCAGCCGTGCGCGCGGGCCGCGAGAAGGCCGGCAAGTCGCTCGGAGGCTTCGAGGTCATCGCCGCCGTGGACACCTGCCTGACCTCGGACCGCAAGGCCGCGCACAGCGTGCAGCGCAAGACAGTCGAGAGGTACGCCTCGCTGCCCTTCTACCGCAAGGCGATGGACGCCGGTGGCTTCAAAGACGAGCTGGATGCCAACGAGGTGAGCGAGGGCATGATCGACGACCTTGCCGCGATTGGCGACGAACGCCAGATCCGGGCGGTGCTGGCCCGTTATCGGGAGAGCGGCGTCACGCTCCCGGCGGTCGGTCCGTTCGCGGGACACGACGGCGCGTCGGGTTTCGAGGCGACGATCGCCGCCGCGGCGGCAGTCTAGGCTAGCTTCGCGACGGCGTCGTCTACGAGCCGGCGAGCGTCGCCAAACTCGCGCCGGATGGCTGCGTCCTCGGCCTGGGCGAGCAATTCTGTCACCGCCTGCCAGCGGTCGGCTTCCCGCTCGTGCAGCCCCGCCCGAACCTGGCCGATCGTCTGGGTCGCGAAGAGCAAGCCGCCGCCGGGGTTGTCGAGGATGGAGCGTGCGATCGTCAGCTGCTCGCGCGCCCAGGTCACGATCTCCTGGCCCGGATGTGTATCCATCTCTTTGGGCCGCAGGACTTCCATTCCCATGTGGTGTCTATTCTCCGGCAAGGGCGCGCAGCGGCTCGCCGGAGAGCCGGTACACCGTCCATTCTGAGTTGGGTTTCGCGCCGAGGCGCTCGTAGAAGCCGATCGCGTCCTTGTTCCAGTCGAGAACCGACCACTCGAGCCGGCCGCAGTTGCGCTCGACCGCGATCTGGGCGAGCCGCGCCAGGAGCGCGCGACCGATTCCGGCGCCCCGTTTCTCAGGCACGACGAAGAGGTCCTCGAGGTAGATGCCCGGCTGCGCCAGGAAGGTGGAGTAGTTGTGAAAGAAGAGCGCAAAGCCCGCCGGCTGACCGTCGTCCTCGGCGATCAGGGTCTCCGCGTAGGGCCGCTCACCAAACAATGAGTCGGTCAGCTTCTCCTCCGTCATGACGACCTGGTCCTCGAGCCGCTCGTAGCGCGCGAGACCCCGGATCAGCTCCGCGATCAAGGGCACGTCGGCGAGCTCGCCGAAACGGATGCGCAGCGTCACCGTGGCCGGTCGCGCAGGCGGAACACGAAGCGCATCGCGCCGTGCGTTTCGGAAAAGCTCGCGATCTTGTTGTCGACCAGACCCGCCGCCAGCCCCGCGTCGATCAGGTCGGTGTCTCGCAGCTCGCTCCGGCCGCCTTTCGGCCGGATCATCCAGATCGCGCCGTTCGGCTCGATCCAGCTCTTGACCTGCTTCAAGCGCTGCAGGTCACCGCGCCTGGTCGCCCCGATGAAGACGATGTCGCAAGGAGCGCTGGGCTTGCCGAACACCACGTCCCTCGTCCGCTCCCGCAGGAGTTTTATGAACTGCGGGTCGTCGAGGTTCACCACAGCGACCTTCGAGCCCGGCTTCACGCCTAGCTTGTCAAGGAGCGGTTTTATCGTTTCCGCCACGCACGGCTCCGAAAACGATCACGCCGAGCAACCAGCCTCCGTACGCGCCCGCGATGGCAAGGACGATGGTGGGCAGGGGGCTCCCCACGCGGCTGGACAGCAATCCGCCCAATCCCACCAGCAAGCCGAATACGACGGCGCCGGACACTCCACCCGCCACCGCTCCGACGAGGACAGGACCGGTTGCGCGCCGGCTCAGACTTCGATCACCTGCAGGTCTTTGACCGCACCCGACGTGGTGCCCGAATAAACGTGGTTGAAGAGAAAGCGCGTGGTCGGATGTCGCTTCTTCAGGCGCGCCGCGTTCTCCCAGCTCATGTGGCTGAAGACGTCCCCCGGGCCAGTCGCCTCGACGATGGCGACGTCAGCGCCGTTGACGAGCTTGTCCAGCGGGGCGGTTGCCTCGGTGTCCCCCGAGTAAGCGACCACCTTGCCGTCGATGTGGATCCGGTATCCGTTGCTGCCCATCGTGCCGTGGTCAAGCCTGACGGTCTGGTACTTCACGCCGGCTACCATGCCCGATGGCTTCGCGTTCACATAGCGGACCTTGAACTGCGGACGCATGACGCGGTTCCAGTCCGGCCCCCAGCTCACCTCCCACAGGCGTTCGAGGTATTTCTCCGTGCCCGCCGGCCCGACAAACGTGAGCGGCCGGCGATCCACAAACACCCGATGCAGGACAAATGGCGGCAGGCCCAGCGTGTGGTCGCCGTGGAAGTGCGTGATGAAGACGACCGCGATGTCGCCCGGGTCGACGCCCAGCCGGTGCATGTGCGGCAGGAGCGGAGCGCCGCCGTCGAGAAGCACGCGGCCATCGAGCACGACGGCTCCGTTGTAGCGGTCCAGCGAGAACGCTGCGCCGCTACCCAGGAACGCGAGCTTTAAGCGATGGTTACCGCTGGGTTCAGGTAAACGTCCTGGATCGCGTGCAGTAATGCGATGCCCTCCTTCATAGGGCGCTGGAATGATTTGCGGCCGCTGATCAGGCCCATCCCCCCCGCGCGCTTGTTGATTACCGCGGTGCGCACAGCATCTCTCAGGTCTGTCGCGCCTTTGCTCTCCCCGCCGGAGTTGATGAGACCGGCTCTTCCCATGTAGTTGTTGATGACCTGATAGCGGCACAGGTCGATGGGGTGGTCGGTCGAGAGCTTCTCGTAGACGATGGGGGAAGTCATGCTGAAGCCGATGACCTCGAAGCCGCGGTTGGTGGTCGGCAGCTTCTGCTTGATGATGTCAGCCTCGATCGTGACGCCGAGATGGTTTGCCTGGCCGGTCAGGTCGGCGGCCGTCTCATAGTTGACGCCGTCCTTCTTGAAGGCGGCATTGCGGACGTAGCACCAGAGCACGGTTGCCATTCCGAGCGTGTGCGCCTCGTGAAAGGCCACCGCAATCTCCTGGAGCTGGCGGTCCGACTGCTCTGAGCCGAAATAGACCGTCGCGCCGACCGCGACGGCGCCCATCTCCCACGCCTCCTTGACGGTGCCGAACAGGATCTGGTCGTAGTGGGTGGGGTAAGTCAGCAGCTCGTTGTGGTTGAGCTTGCAGATGAACGGAATCCGGTGGGCGTAGCGCCGCGCCACCGCGCCGAGCACGCCGAAGGTCGACGCCACGGCGTTGCAGTCGCCCTCGATCGCCAGCTCGACGATCTTGCCCGGGTCGAAGTAGATCGGGTTGGGGGCGAAAGACGAGCCGGCGGTGTGCTCGATGCCCTGGTCCACCGGCAGGATGGAGAGGTAGCCGGTGCCGGCCAGCCGGCCGTGGTCGTGCATCGACTCCAGGCTCCGGAGGACCCGGGTGGGGCGGTCGCTGTCCTTCCAGACCCGATCGACGAAGTCCCCGCCCGGCAGGTGCAGCTGCTCCTTCGGGACGGTTTGACATTTGTGTTCCAGGAGGTCGCGGGCCTCTTCGCCCAGCACCTCTTCAATCTTCTCTAGGGATTCCCTGGTAACAGTTGCCATCATTGCCTCTTACATATTTAGTTAGCGTGCGCCGTAAGTTCGCGAAGGTCCATCCGTCACTCTATAGTGCGCCGATATGACGCAGCGGGCCAGCGATCTTCTCGCCGAGGTGGGAGACCGGCTTTCGGCCAACGCGACGCCGAGCGCGATCGTGGTCGCCGAGGCGGTCACGGCCATCGAGCCCGAGCTGCTGCGAGGGTACCGCGACGGCTCCCACGACGAGCTGGTGCGGATGTCGACCGCCTTCCTGAAAGCGCTGTTCCAGTCCCTCCGGCCGGACTCGAAGCTGCCCTGGCCGGAGTACTACACCCAGGCCCGGGAATACGCCCGCCGTTACGCCGAGAAGGGAGTGCCGCTGGAGTCCCTGATGGAGGGGCTGGCGGTCTTCCGGCGGACGGTTATCGTCCGGGTGACCGAGGAGGTGGGCGAGACGCCCTACGCGGACGAAGTCCTCCTCCTGGCCCAGAGCCGGCTCGGCGACGTCGTCGAGCACCTCAACTCCAGCTTCATCCGCGGCTACCTCGACTTCACCGAGAGCAAGCACCAAGCGCGCCAGACGGAGCTCCACGGGCTGTATCACATCTCCAGCGCCCTGGCCCGCTCCCTCGACGTCAGCGAGATCGCCGAGGTTGGGCTGCGCGAGACGCTCAAGGTGCTGGGCCTGCAGGCGGGAGCAGTTTGGGTCCGCGAGGGCGCGCGCCTTCGCCTCGCCAAGACCATCGGGATGCAGCCCGGTGAGGAAGAGGAGTTCTCGGAGTCCGGCCGGTCCGGTCTGGTTCGGGTGGTCGAGGTTGCCTCCGGTCCCGCCGAGTCGCGGGTCGACCGCATCGCGGGCGAGTGGCTTGCGATCCGCGCCGAGCTACGCACCAAGGGAGTTCTGCTCGGAGCGATGACGGTGGCCACGAGATCTCCTCGTACCTTCGAGTCGAGCGACCTCGAGTTCGTCGCCGCGGTGGCAGACCAGATCGCGATCGCGCTAGACCGGGCGCGCCAGCACACAAAGGAAGCACGCACGGACTACCTGACCGGCCTCGCCAACCGCCCCGAGTTCGAGCGCGCGATCGATCGTGCGGTCGCATCGGCCGATCGCCACAAGCGCCGCCTCGCGCTGATGATGCTCGACCTGGACAACCTGAAGGACATTAACGACACGTACGGCCACCATGTGGGCGACGAAGCGATCCGCGTCCTCGCCGCGGAGCTGCAGCGCGCGGTGCGAGCCACTGACACGTGTGGCCGGCTCGGCGGCGACGAGTTCGGAGTGGCGATGCCCGACGCCGACGAGCGCGACGCGCGCGAGGTCGGCATCCGTGTGCGCGAGGCGCTCGAGCACCTCAACCGCACGTCCAAGCTTCCGGTGCGCGTCGAGTTCAGCATCGGAATCACGGCGTGGAGGCAGGGCCTCGACTGGCAGGCGATGTACCAGGCCGCGGACAAGGCGCTTTACGTCGACAAGCGGCGCCGGCACTCTGCCAAGAAGCGCCTGGAGAAGCCAGACGCTGGACCGGACAAGACCCAGACCGCCTAGCCACTTCGCCATGAGCGGGGAGCAACGCGTCCTCGGACCATCGTTCTTCGCGCGCGACACAACCGTCGTGGCGCGCGAGCTGCTCGACAAGGTCCTGGTGCGCGAGATCGACGGCCAGGTCCTGTGGGGCAGGCTGGTCGAGGTGGAGGCGTACCTGGGTCCGGACGACCTGGCCGCCCACTCGAAGGGAGGGCGGCGGACGCCGCGCACCGAGGTGATGTTCGGGCCTCCGGGCCACGCCTACGTCTACTTCACGTACGGCATGCACTGGTGCCTGAACTTCGTAACGCGCGAGGCTGGCGTACCGCAGGCGGTACTGGTCCGGGCACTCGAGCCTGGCCCCGGCGTCGGCCGTTGCGGCGGCCCCGGCCTCGTGACGCGCGCGCTGGGCATCGACCGAGCGCTGAATGGCGCTGCTCTGGTGCCGCCGGACCTCTACGTGGTGGACGACGGGGCGCCTGCGCGCCGCATCTTCGTCACGCCACGCATCGGAGTGCAGGGCACGGGGCGGTGGGAGAAGCGGCTCCTCCGCTACGTCGTGGACTCGCCCGCGCTCTCTCGACCTTTAAGAAAGAGGCCACTCCGGAGGAAACGGGTCCAGGCGGTCTAGCTTCTCCCAGTCGGCGCGGACCGGGACGAAAGCGTCGACCGCGGTGCAGCCTTCCGGTCCGGCAAGCGCGTCGTGGGGAACGTTGCTCGGGATCGTGTATGTGTCGCCGGCGGTGATCACACGCTTCTCGCCTCCGATAGTGAACGTCATCGATCCCCTGAGGATGAAACCGAGCTGCTCGTTCTCGTGATGGTGCTCAGGCACCGACGAGCCGGGCTCGAGGTCTACCACCGCCAGCGTCATGCGTTCGCCGTTGACCGCCCGCGCGAAGACGCCCTCCCGCAGCTGATAGGGTCGCAACCCGGCAAGCGCACGGAACGTGTTACTCAACGACGCGGTCGATGATCGTGGCGGTGCCCAGGCCCCCGCCGCAGCACATCGTCTCCAATCCGTAGCGGAGGTCGCGTCGCTCGAGCTCGTAGAGCAGCCGGTTCATGAGGATCGCGCCTGACGCGCCGAGCGGGTGACCCATCGCGATCGCGCCACCGTTGACGTTGGTCTTGGCGAGGTCGGCGCCGGTCTCCTTCTGCCACGCGAGCACGACCGATGCGAAGGCCTCGTTGACCTCGAACAGGTCGATGCTGCTGAGCTCGAGCCCGGCCTTCTTCAACACGGCGGCGGTGCCGGGAATCGGTCCCTCCAGCATCAGCACCGGGTCGGTGCCGACGACTGCCTGCGCCCGGATGCGCGCCCGGGGCTTGAGGCCGAGCGCCTTCGCCTTCTCCAGCGACATGAGGAGAACCGCGGCTGCGCCGTCCGAGATCTGGCTCGAGTTACCCGCCGTGATGCTGTGCTCGGGGTTGAAGGCGGGCGGCAGGGCGGCCGCGGCCTCGTACGTGGCGTTGGCCCGAATGCCCTCGTCCTTCGTGAAGATCTCCGGCTGCCCGTTGGAGATGTCGACCGGCAGGATCTGAGACTCGAAGTAACCCGTCTCGCTCGCCAGCGCGGCGCGGCGATGGCTCTCGACGGAGAACTCGTCCATCGCCTGTCGCGAGACGCCGTACTTGCGGGCCATCAGTTCGGCCGAGATGCCCTGCGGCACCAGGTCATAGAGCTCCATCAGCTCGGGCGGAAACGGTGTACCGGGAGAGACGGCGTTGGAACCCATAGGCACGCGGCTCATTGATTCGACGCCGCCGGCGATGGTGATGTCGCACACGCCGGACTGGATCAAGTTGGCCGCGAAGTGAATCGCCTGCTGGCTCGAGCCGCACTGGCGGTCGACGGTGGTCGCGGGCGTCGTCACCGGAAAGCCGGTGGTCAGCCATGCGTTGCGCGCGATGTTCAGGCTCTGCTCGCCGGCCTGGCCGACGCATCCGAACACGACGTCGTCCACCTGGTTCGGCTCGATGCCGGCCCGTCGCACGACCTCTTTGAGGACGAGCGATCCGAGGACGACTGGATGAACTTCGTGGAGCTTGCCGCTGCTCTTGCCACGCGCGATTGGTGTGCGGACTGCCTCTACGATCACAACTTCGCGCATTGATCAGCGTCCTCCTCTAACGAGTCTCGTGGCCTGGTGTCAAGCCACCAACATTTGCCTGGCGATGTGATTTTTTTCTCTGTTGACGTGCCCTTAGGCCCCTGTTAACTTTCGCGACGCCCCAAGCGGCTGAGTACGGTAAACCTGAGGATACCGAACGTCGAGTAGGTGGAAGGTCCGGGGAAACCCGGGATGGAAACCGAAAAACGCATAGGGGACTTCAGGGTAAACAGGAAGGTCTCTTGGGGCATTACTTTTCCCCAAACGCTCCACACGGGCTGCCTAATTCAAATAGCCCATTTTGCCTGCCCTGGCGCAGGCTTTCTCCACAGCCCCTGGGTCAAATGTCACGCCTCTCTTGCGCAGCTTTCTGACGCCCTCGCGCAGGCGCTCGACCGGGTCGGGATCCTCATAGCGCAGCCACCGATAGGCCTCGGGCGCCGTCCAGGGTCGGCGCTGGCGCTCATGCAGCCGCCTGTGGCCGTCGACGACGATCTCCTCCACTTCCCTTAACAATCCCGACCCCTGCAGGGCGGCGAAATCCTGGCCTGCCATCCACGCCAGGAGGCGCGCCAGCCGCGCCCCGGGATCAGACGGCGGGGTCGGGCGCGGGGGTGGGGATGTCGTAGACGCTGGTCCGCAGGGTGCAGATGAAGGGGAGGTTTCGGTAGAGCTCGCGGTAGTCGAGGCCGTAGCCGACGACGTAGTCGTTCGGGATCTGGAAGCCCACATAACGGACCGGAACGCTCACAAGCCGGCGCAGAGGGCGGTCGAGCAGCGTGACGATCTCGAGCGACGCCGGATGGCGCCGCCTAAGCTCCGACACGACGTAATCGATCGTGAAACCGGTGTTGATGATGTCCTCGACCAGGAGCAGGTGGCGGCCCTCGATCGGATAGTCGATGTCACGCACGATCCGCACGCGGTCCTGCGGTTGAGCGCCGGCGAAGCGCTGCAGGTCGAGGTAGTCGATCACGAACGGCACCTTGATCTGCCGCGCGAGGTCGGCCATGAAGAACGTGATGCCCTTCAGCACGCCGACAAGCACCAGCGACTGCCCCTTGTAGTCGCGCGAGATCTTGCGGCCGAGGGCGCGCAACCGCGACTCGAGCTCGACGGGCGAGATGAGGATCTCGCCGATGTCCTCCTTGCGCAGGTGCTGGACCTCCAGCGCGCCGTAACCCGCCTTGGCCAGCAGCTGCTGGTAGTCCCTGCGGTAGAGGAGCCGGACCTTGAGCTCCGGATACAGCTCGCGCACGAGCCGCAGCTTGCGGTTCTTCGGCGTGACGAGCGACTGCTTCATCGTCGTCAGCTCGATGTAGAGGTCATGCTCCGGGAGGTAGAAGTCGGGCGTGAACATCTCCGCCACCCGCGTCCCCTCCCACGCGATCGGGAACGACACTGGCTCGTACTGCCAGCGGATCCGGTAGTAGTCGAGGAAGCGCGCGAACTCCTGCTCTGAGGGGTGCGCGAACTCCACGCGCGAATGAGCGGGGCCGGTGCGTCTGACCAGGCGAGATCGCTGCCTGACCGGGCGGCGCCATTTCTGCGGCACGGGCGTGGGGTTGGACGACGACGCCAATGGGACGAGGCAGATTGTACTCTCGGCATTGGCGAGCCCTGATGAGCACACCCGCCCAGAAGATGGTCGCGGAGCAGCTGCGCCCGCACGGCGTCACCGACGAGCGCGTCCTGGAGGCGATGGCCTCGGTGCCGCGGGAAGAGTTCCTAGCGCCGGGCATGCGCCGCCACGCGTACGAAGACCGTGCGCTCGCGATCGAGTGCGGCCAGACGATCTCACAACCCCTCGTCGTCGCCTTGATGGCCCAGGCCGCGGATCCGCAGCTGGATGACATCGCGCTCGAGGTGGGCACGGGGTCCGGTTACGCCGCAGCGGTCATGAGCCGGCTCTGCCGCGGCGTGATCACCATCGAACGCGAGCCGGCGCTGGCGGAGCACGCGTCCGAGACGCTGCGCCGTCTCGGCTTCGACAATGTCGAGGTTGCGGTCGGCGACGGGAGCCAGGGCTGGCCGGAGGCGGCGCCATACAGGGTGATCCTGGTCGCGGCCGCGGCGCAGGACGTGCCGCCGGCGCTGCTCGAGCAGCTGGCCGACCGGGGGCGCATGGTCATCCCCGTCGCGAGCGGCGCGGACGAGCCGCAGGATCTGCGCGTCTATCACCGCCGCGGCGCGGACGTCACCTACCGGTCGCTGTTTCCTGTGTTGTTCGTGCCGCTACGGACTGGGTGAGGGCTTCGGCGAGGGTGATGGGGAAGGGCTCGCCGTCGATCCCGTGATCGCCTGCAGCTGCTGCAGGATCTGCCCCACCGTCTGCATCTCTGTGGCAAACGTGGTGAGGTCGCCGCGCGCCAGCGCCGCGTAGGCGGCCTTGTAGTGGTCGTTGGCCTGTGCGGTCAGGCTCTGGATCTGCGCCACCTGCGCCGCCGTGTACGTCGAGGGCGGCGGTTGGTTGTTGGTCGGCGGCGGGGCCGCACCGACCAGCTGCTGGATCGCCTGGTCGAGGGTGTTCGTGTACACGACCTGGTCCTGGGTGGCCAGGATGACCCGCTTCAGCTCGGGGAGCGCCGAGGACTCGCGCGCTCGGAGGTAGACCGGCTCGAAGTACAGGAACGAGTTGCCGATGGGCACCACGAGCAGGTTGCCCTGCTGCACCTGCGAGCCCGCCTGGCTGAACAGCGTGAAGTCCGCCGAGATGGTCGTGTTCTGGTTGATCCGGTTGGCAACCTGCTGCGGGCCGAAGATGACTTTGTCCTTGGGCAGCACGTACGACGTGTACTCGCCGTAGTGCGCGCCGTCGCTGCGAGCCGCGAGCCACGACACCATGTTGTTCTTGCCGAGTGGCGTGAACGGCATGATCAGCAGGAACTCGGCCTGCTGCTCGCCCGGAAGACGAAACAGCACGTAGTACGGCGTCACCGGGGTGGCGGACGTCGTGGGCGAGTTCTGCGCGGTCGGGATCGCCCACACGTCCTCCCGCGCAAACAGCACCTTGGCGCCGTTCAGGTCAGGGTTCACGTGGTACACGGCGTACACGCCGACCTGGACGTTGAAGAGGTCCTCGGGCACGCGCAGGTGGGCGCGGATTCCCTGGGGCATCGTGTCCATCGACTTGAACAGCGAGGGGAAGGTCGCCTCGTACGCCTTGATCAGCGGGTCCTTCGGGTCGACCACGTAGAAGGTCGTGGTGCCCTCGTAGGCGTCGACCACCACCTTCACCGAGTTCCGGATGTAGTTGATGTTGTTGTCGCCGAACTGGACCGATTGCGCGTAGGGATAGGTCGACGCCGTCGTGTACGCGTCCATGACCCAGTAGAGCTTCCCGTCGACGACCACCAGGTAGGGGTCGCCGTCGAACGTCAGGAAGGGCGCCATCGCCGACGCGCGCTCCTTGATGTTCCGGCGGTACAGCATGAGCGACTTGTCTGTGATCTGGCCCGAGACGAGCAGGTTGAAGTCGCCTAGGTGCAGCGACCACAGCGCCTTGTTGACGGCGGTCATGGGCACGCCGTGGGTTCCCTTGTAGTTGGTGAAGACGTCCTGGCTACCCTGCGGAAAGTCGAACTCGTTCGTCTTCGACGGCGCCAGGACATAGTCGTTGTTGGTGCCGCTGGCCGTCTCGCCGAAATAGATCGCGGGCTGGGTAATGGTGAGCGGACCGGTGGGCGGGATGTCACCCACCACGTACTGCGGAAGTCCCTCGCCTTGCACCGCGTTGACCGGACTTCCCGCCGCGCCGTAGCCATGCGTGTACTGGAGGTGGGTGTTGACCCAGTTCTGCGCCGCCTGTGACAGCTTCGTGGTGTCGATCTCGCGCGCGCTGATCTCGATCTGCTGGTACTGGCCGTTGATGATGTAGCGGTCGATGTCGATGTCGTTGAACGTGTAGTAGGTGCGCAGCGTCTGCTGCTGCTCGTACGTGTCCTTCAGCTCGGTGTAGTCCCACAGGCGAAGGTTGTTGATCGTGACCTGGTCGTTCTGGACGTCCTGCGCCGTGAGCGGCTGGTCACCGGTGTAGTTGCTGACCGCCACGTTGGAGAGGCCATACGCCGCGCGGGTGCCCGCGATCTCGCGCTGGATGAAGGGCACCTCGTAGGTCTGGGCGTTGGGCGTGACCTGCACGCCCTGTACGAACGCGGGGACGGCCTGCGCGACGATCGTGAGCCCGATCCACGCGCCAACCGCCGCGATCGGTATCCAGAGTCGCCGCACCCACGCGTTGGCTACGAGGGCGCCGGCGAGGACGATGCCCGCTGCGGCCTGGAACGTGTACAGGGGCAGCCTGGCGTTCACGTCCGTGTAGGCAGCGCCCCAGACGGTGCCGCTGTTGTGCGAGTAGAGGAGGTCGTAGCGCCCGAGCCACGTGGTCACGGCCAGAGTGATTCCGAAGAAGGCGATCAGGACTGAGAGGTGCGCGAGGGCGCGCGGGGTCGGCCGGAAGTCGAAGCTGTCGCCACGCCACGAATACAGCGCCCCGATCAACAGGACCGCCAGGAAGTCGAGGCCGAGTGACCAGTTCGCGACGGCGTGCAGGAACGGGAGGGTCAGCAGATAGAAGGAGATGTCCTGGCCCAGGACCGGTTCCGTGGTTCCCGTCGGGGTCGAGTGCATGAACAGGGCCAGTGACTGCCACTGGCCGTAGGCGCCCGCGGCGAGGATCAGCGCGATGACGGCGGCGGCGCCGAGACTGATCCAGCCTGCCGGTCCGCTCAACACCGCGCGCTGGATGCCGACCGCGCGGAGGGCCGCGCCGGAGCGCGCCCGCAGCGCGATCGCCACGTTGACCGCGAGGTAGACGAAGGCGAGCACGAACGAACCGATGCCGAGCGCCCATTCGAGCGTCAGGCGAGTCGTGTAGACGTCGCGAAAGCCGAGCGAGTCGTACCACTGAAGCTCGGTGATGAACCCGACGATCGGGCTTGCTGCGATGAAGATCAGGACAGCGAGCGCGAACAGCGCGACCCCGCCCCAGAATCGTCTCGGGATCTGCGGGATGCGGATCTCCCTGCCGGCCTCGAACGGCCCGCCGCGCTCGAACGGATCAAACGGCCGATAGCGTCGCGACACTCTGGAAAAGAAGACTAGACCGAAGTTGGAGGCGCCTCGAGAGCGCGATCGTCCGCGGCGAAGTCTCCGTCCGGGTCTTGCGGCGGATGCTCGAGGTGCCAGCGCACGGTCGTACGCAAGCTCTCGACCGGATCCGAGGTCGACCAACCGAGTTGCGCGCGCGCCTTGTGGCCGCTGGCCAGGATGTGCTGCAGCGTCGTGCCGGTCGCCTGGAGGTCCTCGGGCAGCGCGGCATCCGCGACGCGCACGAGCTCGGCATCGGAACCGGCCGCCTCGAGGATCATCTGCGACCACATGCGCATCGAGTACGTCCGGTCCTCGCAGATGTTCATGACGCCGGCCTCAGTCGTGCGCGTCGCCAACCGGACAGCCGTGGCGACGTCCCGCACGTAGACGCGACAGGCCAGCCACGACCCGGCTCCGAATGGGATGCGCTTACGGCCCGCGCGCACCCGGCGCAGGATGAACTCCTCGCGCAGCTGGTAGTCGTGCTCGCCGTACACCATCGGCAGGCGCAGCACCAGCGCGCCGCGGGGTAGGTAGACGTCCTCCACGTCGAGCTTGTCGTAATCCTCCCTGCCGGCGAGCCTGCCGCGATACGGATAGCGCTCGCTGCGCACGGGCGACTCCTCATCGATTGGGACTGGGTCGGTCTCGCGGTCTTCGAGCACGGCGCCGAAGGCGCGGTAGACGTCGACGCTCGAGATCACGATCCAGCGCTTGACGTCCGGCATCGCCAGCAGTGCGATCTCGGCGTCGGTGCGGCTCAGCGCGCGGCAGTCGACCACCGCGTCGGGCCGGAACGCCGCGAGCTCGTCGCGATGCGATGCCAGCTCGGCCCGGTCGCAGTGCAGATGGGGAACCTGTGGGAGGTCCCCGGGCTCGAGCTGGCCGCGATGGACGACGAGCACCTCGTCGCCCGCGGTGGCGAGCTCCTCAACGGTCGCGCGGCCGATGAACCGCGTACCGCCGAGCACAACGACTTTCAGTTGTCGGCGACCTTCACTTGGCGGCGACCGGCTGCACCACGTGGGGATTCTTCTCGACGATCAGGTCGATCAGGCCCCACTCCTTGGCCTGCTCCGGGGTCATGAAGAAGTCGCGCTCCATCGCCCGCTCGACGTCCTCGATCTGTCGCTTGCAGTGCTTGGCGTAGATCCGAGCGACCTGCTCGCGCTGGCGCAGGATCTCCTGGGCGTGGATCTGGATGTCGGTGGCCTGGCCCTGGATCCCCTGCGTGAAAGGCTGGTGAATGAGGATCTGGGCGTGGGGCAGCGACATGCGCATTCCGGCGTCGCCCCCGCAAAGAAGGATCGACGCGCCGCTCGCGGCCAGCCCGGTGCACAGGGTGGCAACCTTCGGACCGACGTACTGCATGGCGTCGTAGATCGACAGGGCGGCGGTAAGGGAGCCACCCGGGCTGTTGATGTAGATCTGGATGTCCTGCTCCGGCGCCTCGTTCTCGAGAAACAGGAGCTGGGCCGTGACGGTGCTCGCCATGTCGTCGTCGATGACGCCCCGGACGAAGATGACGCCGTCCTTCAGCAGCCGCGAATAGATGTCGTAGGCGCGTTCGCCACGGCCGTCGTTGGTGATCACCGTCGGGATCATGTGCATGTGGCGCGTTACCTCCTGGGCAAGAAACCGATGCGGTCTTTGGGTTTGGGCGGAGGGTTCGCCATCGCCAGATAAGCGCTGAAGTCGGCGACGCTGCGCAGCGCCTCCAGGGGCAGCGACGCGGTGGCGAGGCGGAGCTTAACGGGTGGATCCTCCGGCCATGCCGGCTGCTCGGGCTCCGCGCCCAGCAGGCGGGCGAGGTCGGAGTAGATCTGCGCCGGACGCACGCCCAGCGCGTGCGCGACGGCCAGCAGGCGCTCGGTCGACACCTCCTTGCGGCCGCGCTCGACCTCAGACAGATGGGCGGGGGACAGGCCGGCCTCGGCCGCGACCTCGCTCAGCGTCCTCCGGGCGGCCTCCCGCCGCCCGCGAAGGACCGAGCCGAGCGCGGCTCGAATCGTCCGGGCGCTTTCGCTGTAGGCGAACTCCATATGTCCTGAGCAAAAGATACGACGCCCGCCCAGGGTCGCGCTAGTCCTTCAGGTTGGCCGGGTCGAGCAGCTCCTGCTTGGGTCGCTCGATCTTCTGCCGCGACCGCATGATCTCGATTAGCTTTTTGCGCCCCTTGGGCGGGCCGATCATGATAGCGCCGACCAGCCGGTCGTCCTTGAAGAACAGCTTGCGGTAGAACTTCTCCTCGAAGCTGAACGTGCGCACCGCTTCGAGGTCGGGCTGCACGTCGGGCGTGACGCCCATCACCGCCAGCGTGGAGCCGAACATCGTCGTCGTGTACGTCGGCACGTCTAAGAAGTCCTCGTCGGCGCCGGCCATGTTCCGCGCCGCGACCCGCCCATGCGCCTCAGCGTTGTCCCACGTGCCCATCTGGTTGTGGCGCTCGACCATCAGGTCGTAGAACACTGCGATGTCGCCCGCCGCGTACACGTCCGGCGCGGAGGTGCGCAGCTTGGCGTCGGTCACGATGCCTTTGTTG
>DATIOJ010000071.1:0-47068 GCA_035473355.1 Candidatus Limnocylindrales bacterium | reverse complement strand
GCTGCGCGTCGCCGAGCGCCCCCGTGCGATGACCGGCCTCCTGGCAGCAACGGCGCGGATCCTGGACCTCGCCGCTCCGCACGAGGGACTCGAGCCTGCCCCGGCCGGCACGCTCGGTGAGGATGTGATCGGGATCGCATTTCTGGATCCCGCCACCGAACCTCGACGGGTCGTCGTCGCGTACGTCCGCAAGGATCTACCCGGGCTCGACCTTCGCGATCCGAGGTCGATTCAGGTCACGATGCCGCCCGCCAAGCCAGGCGGCCGGCCGGAGATCAGGGATTACCTGACTCAGATCTCGCACCTGCGGGTGGCTCGCAGCCTCGACGGCGAGCACTTCGAGGTCGACCAGGTTCCCGCGGTCGCGCCTACGGATTCATTTGAGGAATACGGCTGCGAGGACCCGCGAGCCACGCTGATCGATGGCGTCTGGCACATCACCTATGTCTCAGTCGGCGCGGTGGGAATCACGACGAGCCGGCTGACCACGACCGACTTCACGTCGTTCGAGCGCCGCGGCCTCATGTTCCTGCCCGACCACAAAGACGTGGTGCTCTTTCCAGGTCGCGTGCGTGACCGCTACGTCGCGTTGACGCGCCCCATGCCGTCGTCCTTCAATCGCGTGCTCGGCATCTGGATCGCGTTCTCGGACGACCTGGTGGGCTGGGGCGGTCACCGCCCGCTTGCGCTGCCGCGTCCGGGGATGTGGGATGCGCTTCGCACAGGCGCCGGGACGGTCCCGTTCCGCGTCCCTGAAGGCTGGCTCGAGCTGTACCACGGCGTCGACTCCGATGGGCAGTACGCGATGGGCGGGCTCTTGCTCGACGCGGAGGACCCGGCGTGCGTGATCGCGCGGTCGCCGGAGCCGATCCTGACGCCCGACCAGCCTTATGAGCAGTCAGGCTTCTACCGCAACACGGTTTTTTCTTGCGGGCACGTTCCCCTCGACGAAGAGGGACGTCGGATCCGGATGTACTACGGCGGCGCCGACTCTTGTCTGGCGGCGGCCGACTTCGACGTGAAGGAGATCGTCGCCTCGCTCGCACCTTGCTGAGGCATCTCGCCGCGTTGACGCGCCGCGTGCCCGCCGCGGGCCCGCGCGCGTTGGCCCTGGCCGTGTACTCCGACGCGAAGGGTGAGCAGTTCGAGGCTCGGGAAAGCGGGGTGGAGGGTGTTGCATGCGTGGACGACGCCGCGCGCGCCAGCGCATTGTTGTATCGGCTCTGGGCCGCGACCGGCAATGATGCGCTGAAGCAGTGGGCTGACGGACTTCTCGACTTCGTGCTTTGGATGCAGGCCGGCGACGGCCTCTGGCACAACTTCATCTTCGACTGGCGGGGGACCCGCAACGTCGATGGTCCGACCTCCGAAGCCGGGATCAACTTCTGGCAGGCGCGCGCGATCGGCGCCCTCGCCGAGGCGAACCTGGTTCTGCACCAGGACTGCGCGAGGGATGTACTGGACCGAGCGCTCGAAAACGCTGAGGCGGCAACGCCGCCCTCCGACTTGCGCGCGCTCCACGTCCAGTGCCTGCTGACTCTGCTCGAGCGGGGGCCCGACTCTCGCCTGGTGGGGCGGCTCGCGAGCTGGTGCGACGAGCTCGTCGCATGCCGGCGCGGCGGAATGCTGATGAACTCTCCGGACGAGCGCGGCCGCCCGCATCTCTGGGGACACGTGCAGGAGGCGGTCCTGGCCGATGCTTCCGTCGAGCTCGACCGGGACGAGCTGCTCACCGTGGCGATGACGAGCGCCGAAGCCGTCTTTGGGGATGTCATCGAGTCTGGTTTCGACCTTCCCCACGCCCACAGCTACGACGTGCAGTCGGCGGTCTTCGTCATGGATCGACTCGCGGCGGCGACCGGGCAGGACCGCTACGCGGACCTGGCTCGTAAGGCCCGGCGCTGGTTTGACGGGCGCAACCCCGCCGGTGCCGTGATCTACGACCGGGTCACTGGTCGCGTCGCCGACGGCCTCGACAACGGACGCGCGAGCGACAGCTCAGGCGCTGAGGCAAACATCACTGCCGGCCTGGCGTTGATGGGCGACCCAGGAGTCCTTTCCGTGGCCCGGAGCTGGACCCAGGTCTGGTAGCTACCAGCGGTCGCGACTGACCGGTCGAAGCTGTTTCTGGCGCTTGTCCGGCTCGGTGCGGCCGGTCACGACTTTGACCAGCATGTGCCGGCAGACGTCGTCAGAGCGCAGGGCCTGGATGAAGGCAACGTTGCCGCGGACGGTCGCCACGAGGTGCGTAAAGATGACATCCGGCGCCAGGCGCTTGGCGCGACTGAGCCCGTCCACTGCGTCTCGGGCGACGACGACGGAATATCCATCGTCCTCGAGCCGGTGCTGCGTGGCTTCGTAGGTGGCGTCGTCATCGTCCACAAGCAGAGCGGTGGCAGTCCGGACAACCATGGCGTACCTCGCTAATCCTTCTCGGCCAGGATCGCCAGGTTCGCGGGAGGAAACGCCAGCCTGTCGGCGGTGAGCCTCAGTCTACCGCGATCCAGCGCAGGTTCCCCCGTATAGTGAACCGGCCGGCAGTCGCCGGCTCTCACCACAGGCTCCGATTTCTCGAACAGGCCCTAGATGAGTTGCCTTCAGTTCGAGAGATAAGGAGACAGAGATGCCAACTGGCACAATCAAGAAGATCGTTTCGGAACGCGGTTTTGGATTCATCGCGGCCGAGGACGGGAAGGAGTTCTTCTTCCACAAGAGCGGCACCGACGGCGACTTCGACACCCTTCAGGGTGGCGAGAAGGTCGCGTTCGAGATCGAGGCGAGCCCCAAGGGCCCGCGAGCGCGGAGCGTCCGGACCCTCTAACCCGTAGGGCCCCGAGGTCGCTCGGGGCCTATCGCTCGCTCCACAGCTCACTGGTCGCACAACACGTCTTCGACCGCGAGAAATCCACAGAGTTCGCGCGCGGGCCAGAATGTGCGGCATGAACGAGAACGTCAGCCTGGGCCGAATCGCAGGGATCCACGTCGGTTTCAACTGGAGCCTCCTGGTGGTCGCCGCCCTGATTGCCTGGAGTCTCGCCACCAGCCTCTTGCCTTCGGCCGCTCCCGGCGAGGCATCGAGCGCCTACTGGGTCGCCGGCGTCATATCGGCGTTCGTGTTCCTGGCTTCACTGCTGGCACACGAGCTCGCCCATTCCATCGTCGCGATGCGGCGCGGCGTCAAGGTTGAAGGGATCACGCTCTGGCTGTTTGGCGGCGTCTCGCGTTTCAGCAGCGACACCAACTCGCCCGGTACACAAGCCCTGTTCACATTCGTAGGTCCTCTCACGAGCCTCGTGCTGGGCGCGCTGTTTTACGTCATTTCGATTGCCGTCGGCAGTGGCCCACATCCGGGGCTCGTGCCGGCCACGCTATCGTGGCTCGGCTACATCAATCTCTCCCTCGGGATATTCAACCTGGTCCCCGCCTTCCCTCTAGATGGAGGCAGGCTCCTCCAGTCTTTGATCTGGCTGCGCACCGGTGATCGTCTGCGAGCAACGAGAATCGCCGCGCGAATCGGCATGGGCTTCGCTTACCTCTTGATCGCGTATGGCCTGGCCACCTTCTTTATCGCAGGCAGCGTGGTGGGTGGGGTCTGGTCGGTTTTTCTTGGGTGGTTCCTCCTCGGCGCGGCGCGTTCCGAAGAGACCGGCGGCCTGATCCGCGAGGCGCTGTCCGGGATCAGCGTGCGCGACGTGATGACCGCCAATCCGGTGCAGGCTCCGGACAACATCAGCGTCGACGAGGCACTTCGCGGCTACGTCCTGGCCTCGCGTCACTCGACCTTTCCCACGCACGACTCAGGTGGTCGTTTGAGTGGACTGCTGACCCTCGCGGCTCTGAAGAACGTCGCAGCCGACGCCCGATCCACGACTCTCATCAAAGACATCATCTGCCCCCTCGACAGCGTGTCCTCGGTCCGTCCGGACGACCCCGTCGCCGACCTGCTCGGCGTTTCTGACGGCTGCGGCGAGGGCCGCACGCTGGTCATCGATGGTGGCCAGCTGGTTGGCATCGTCTCCCCGAGTGACATTTCCACGCTGGTCCAGAGGTCGATGTCGGGTCGCTCGAAGGTGCGTGCCTAGGCGGTCACACGCCGATCAACCGAGATCCGGCACAGTGCTCAACGTGATGGTCACGATGAGGCGGCTGATTTGAGCGCAGACGCCAGACGGCGCACCGCCTCACGGAGCTCATCGTGATTCGCCGCGCCTCCAAAGCTGAGCCGCAGGTGACTGGAGGGTGGCTCGGTCGCGAAGAATGATCGGCCCGCACCGACAAGAACGCCGTGCCGGCGCGCCGCCTCGGCGACCATGACATCGTCGGCGCCCTCCGACAGGGTGACCCAGAGGTGCATCCCGCCTCGGGGCAGGCGGGGCAGGACCAGCGCGGGAGCGTACTCCGCGAGGGCATCGACCACGACGCGGCGGCGCTCGCGCAGGGCGCGGCTGACCTCGACGATGTGGCGCGACCAACCCTGCGCTCCGACCAGCTCGAGGACCGTCTCCTGAGTGAGGCGATTGACGAAAAGGTCCTCCACCATCCTTATGGCCTTCAGTCGGTCGGCGACCGGGCCGCGCGCGACGAGCGCGCCGACTCGCAGACTTGGCGCCGCCGGCTTGGTCAACGACGAGACGTAGATGACGCGGCCCTGGCCATCCATGGAGATCAGCGTCGGAGGGTTGGTCCCTTCGAAACCCAACCACCTGGCCCAGTCGTCCTCGATCAGAAATGCCCCGGCCCTCGCGGCAACGTCCAGGATTTCACGGCGGCGCTCGAGCGACATGACAATTCCGGTGGGGTTGTGATGAGTGGGTTGGAGGTAGATCGCCCTCGACCCGGTCGCGTCGAGCACCTGTGCAAGCAGGTCGGGACGGACCCCGTTGCCATCCATCGGGACCGGGGACACGCGGATCCCGGCGGCCCGGGCGATCGCGAGGGCGCCTGGATACGTGGGCGCCTCGACGATGAGCGTTGCGCCTGGCGGGACCAGCGCCCGAAATGTGGCCGAGATCGCTGACTGTCCTCCGTTGCAGACGATGACGTCGCCGGCGCTGAACCCGGCGCCATGGTGACTCGCGAACCATTCCCTCAGGCCTGCAATGCCCCGAGGATCGGGGCCCTCCCACGTTTCGGTGCGGCGTGACGCGCGGTGGGCGGCGATGGAGAGCGCGCGGATCGGCATCAGGGAGTGGTGCAGATAACCGGCGGCCAGCGTCAGCGCGCCTCGCGGATTGTTGTCGAGGTAGGTCTGGAGCGTGGCAGTTTCGATCGCGCGGTCGCCCAGGGCGACCGTCTGCCACGTGGTGTCGAGAGGGCTCGAAGCCGGGATCGGCGTTCGCTCGGCGACGAACGTCCCCGATCCGGGCCTCGTGCCCAGAACGCCCTCGGCGCTCAGGGTGGCCAACGCTCGCGACACCGTCACCGGGCTGACGCGATACTCGGCGGCTATCGCTCGGGTCGAGGGGAAGCGCACGCCAGGCGTCATCCCGTGCGCCCGATTGCGCAGCTCAACGGTCAGCGAGTAGGCGCTGCTATCGGTCATCCAGAGGTGAACGATATCGCTTGCGCACTCCCAGCGATCGTGAGATGATGCATTGTGAGCGGTCAGAGTATCGCTATCGAGCGATCGGCTGTACCGGTATCCGGGGTGGCTTTGGCCGCAATAGCGGTCGTGATGTTCTCCGGCACCGTGCCGGCCACACGTATAGCAGTAGCCACCATCGACCCCGTCGTCGTCGGCGTGGGGCGGTCCGTGCTCGGAGCGCTGATTGCCGTCGGCTACCTGGTGGCCGTCCGGGCAAAGTGGCCCAGCCGGCGCCAGATGCCGGGCATTGTCGTGGTCGCGGTGGGTGCCGCTGTTGGATTCGGGTGGTTCAGCGCAGAGGCCCTGAAAACTGTGAGCGCGATCCACGGCTCGGTCGTGATCGGCTTGCTGCCGATGCTGACCGCGGTTTTCGGCGTGCTGCGAACTGGCTCGAGGCCGAAGCCGCTTTTCTGGCTCGCGACCGCCGCCGGGACGGCCGTGGTCGTGTGGTACGCCGCGTCCGGGGTCCGGTCGGAACGGCTGGGCGGGGGCGACCTGTACCTTTTCGCCGCGCTTCTCCTCGCGGCCGCGGCATATGCGGAGGGCGGCAGGCTGGCGCAGACGATGCCTGGCGGCCAGGTGATCGCGTGGGGCCTGGTGGTTGCGCTTCCGATCTCGGTGCCGCTGACGGCCCTGGCACTTTCCAGGGCTCCGCTGTCGCCGAGCGCTGCTTCGGTGGCGGCGCTCGGCTACATGGCGGTGTTCTCGGTGGTTGTCGGGATGGTGCTCTGGTACCGCGCGATGGGACTGGTGGGAGTGCCGCGAGCGAGCGCCATCCAGCTGGCGCAGCCGCTGCTGTCGGTCGTTTGGTCGTGGCTCCTCATCGGCGAACCGTTGCGGCCGCAGACCATCGTCGCAGCGGTGCTGGTGCTCATCTGTGTCGCGACCGCGCAGCGGGCGAGGATGGCGCAGCGAGGGCCGGCCAGAATGAGGAGTTGAGCCGGAGCTAGGCCGTCAGCACCGCCTTGCCTGTGGTCTGGCGGGCGGCAACCTCCTGGAGCACGGTGACCGCCTCCGCGAGCGGCGCCTCGCGTCCCACGTGGGGCCGGATCTTTCCCTCCGCGTACAGCTGCAGCAGCGCCTCGGTGCACTGCGGGATGAGCTGCGGGGCTCGCTCGCGGTAGAGGCCCCAGTGCAGCCCGACCACCGAGTAGTTCTTGATCAGCACGTGGTTGGTCGCTACCGTCGGCACGCGGCCCGACGTGAAGCCGACGACCACGATCCGACCTTCAAAGGCCACACACTTGGTCGAGCGATCGAACACGTCACCGCCGACGGGGTCATAGATGACGTCCGCTCCTTTGCCCTGGGTCGCCTCCTTGACCGCAGCGACGAAGTCATCCTGGTTGTAGTTGATGGCGACGTCGGCGCCCATCTGGAGGCAGACCGCGACCTTGGCCTCTGAACCCGCCGTCGCGATGACCCGTGCGCCGGCCGCCTTGGCGAGCTGAATCGCGGCCGTCCCGACGCCGCCGGCTCCGCCGTGCACCAGGACCACCTCTTCGGGTTGCAAGCGGGCGCGGCGATGCAGCCCGAACCAGCCCGTCTGGTAGTTGATGAACAGTGCCGCGGCCTCGACAAAGGGCATGGCGTGCGGGATCTTCAGGGTCGCGGCGGGATCGGCGTGCGTGACCTCTGCGTAGCCACCTCGGTGCATTCCTGTTTGCGAAACGACCGCGAGCACGCGGTCGCCTGGTGCAAAGCCGCTCGACGCCGGCGCGGCCTCGACCTCGCCCGCCACCTCTGCTCCGGGCACGAAGGGCAGCTCAGGCTTGACCTGGTACGTGCCGCCGATCTGAAGCAGGTCGAAGAAGTTGACCGCGGCCGCGCGGACACGGATCCGCACCAGATGATCGTGCGAGGAAGGCATCTCGACGGTCTCGAAGCGGAGCTGGTCGGGCGTCCCCAGCTCGCGGACGATCCAGGCTTTGGGCATCTCCGGCGGATCGTATCGCGGCGTGACTTAACCTGTTCGCCGTGCGGCTGGTCGCGACCCTTTTCATCGTTCTGGTCGCCGCGCTGCACGTCTACTTCCTGGTGCTGGAGATGTTCCTGTGGCGCACGCCGGTCGGGCGCCGGACGTTCGGGACCACCCCTGAGTTCGCTGAATCGTCGGCCGTCCTCGCCGCCAACCAGGGCCTGTACAACGGCTTCCTCGCGGCGGGACTCCTGTGGGCCCTGCTCTGGTACGGGCTCAACGCGGGCCGCCCGATCCTCACCTTCTTCCTGGTCTGCATCGTGGTGGCCGGCATCTACGGTGCGGCGACCGTCAGCCGGCGCATCCTGTTCGTGCAGGCCGTGCCGGCCGCGATCGCAGCGGGGCTCTTGTGGCTGTCCTAGAGGCGGACGTCTTCGAAGACCAGGTTGCGGGCCACCGCGGCGAGCTGTTTGCCCATTGCTACCGAATGCTGGGCACGGTCGACGAGGCCGAGGACGCTTTGCAGGAGGCTCTTGCCCGCGCGTGGCAGGGCCGGGCCACCTATCGCGAGCACATCTCGTTCCGCGCCTGGCTCTACCGGATCGCCACCAACACGTGTATCAACGCGATCGCAGCCCGCAAGCGCGAGAGAACCGAGCCCGGCCCGTGCCCGGACGACCTCCTCGTGGGCATCGCTTCGACCGAGGCCGGGCCGGACGCCCGCTACGACATGCACGAGTCGGTGTCGCTCGCGTTTCTGACCGTCCTTCAGGTTCTGCCCGCGCGCCAGCGCGCTGTACTTCTGCTCCGAGATGTCCTGGCGTTTCGCGGCGCAGAGGTCGCGCGGCTGCTGGAGACGAGCGTGCACGCGGTCAACAGCTCCCTGCAGAGGGCGCGGGCAACCCTGCGTAGCACCTACGTCCAACCCAGGCTCGCCGATCCTCCACGCCTGCTCGACCGCTACGTCCGCGCGTGGGAGTCAGCCGACGTCGCGGGCCTGGTGGCGCTGCTGCGCGAAGACGCCATCCTCGCCATGCCGCCCAGGCCCTCGGTGGTCGGCGCCCGATCGATCGGGGCCTTCCTCGCCGGGGCGATCTTTCCGATGGGCCCGGCGCGTCTCGTCGCAACCCGCGCCAATCACAGTCCCGCATTCGCCGCCTATATGCGAAACCGGCTGTTTGCGCTGCTCGTCATCGACGGCGACGGTGACCGCATCGCGCAGATCCACGCTTACGCGGATCCGCGCGCGATCGCCCGGTTCGACCTGCCGGATCAGCTGGCCGGCTGACCCCGCCGGCGCAGGTGGATGACGATCAGGACGCTGCTGACCAGTAGCGCGGGGACGTAGATGGTCACGATCACCCAGTTGACGCCGAGCACGTCGTTGAAGACGCTGTAGCGCATCGATTCCACGATCGCATTCGCCGTATCGATGAGCCCGACCGTGACGAACAACCACACGAGGGCGATCGCGAAGGGCGCGCGGAGCCTCAGGGCGATGAGCGCCGCCAGGGCGAGCACGGCGGTGAGGATGTCGCCGTATCCGATCATCGTCCGGAAGTCCAGGGGGACGGCGTCGCCGACGGCGCCGGGCGCCAGGATCGTTCCGCCTGCGATCCGCAGGACGTGGACCCAGACCAGCGGCACCAGGGCCATCTCTCGCGGAAGCCTGGCGAGGCGTGGCGCGAGGTACCACCACGCGGCGAGCGCGTAGGCCACGAGCGAAAAGGTGAATTGAATCCCGAAGAGGACGATCGGCGCCATGGTCTCGACACGTGTAACAAGGCGGCCACCCGAAACTCATCGGTCGATCCAGACGTGGCGCCTCGTGGCGGGGTGGATTAGTCCCGCATGAGCAGGGGCGCGATGAACGCCGCGGCGCGCGCCGCTCCGCCGGCCTCAACAGGGGCGTACTGCACCTGCGTGCCCAGCCGCTGCGCCATCTGCCGCGCCAGCACCTCGGGCGTGGCCTCGTCGTAGTCCGTCGGCGGAGGTGCGCCGTAGCGACGCAGCCGGTGCGCGACATGAAAGTTCTGCTCGAAGTGGTTGCGCAGCGGCAGGTAGATGAATGGACGGCGGTTGGCGACCAGCTCCATCGTCGTCGACAGCCCGCCCTGCACGACCGCCAGGTCGCAGCAGGCGAGCGTTCGCGCCAGGTCGTGCACGTAGCCCACCGCGCGAACGCCGGGCAAGCCCGCGAACTCGGACGGATCGATGCGCGGTCCGCACACCAACAGCAGCTCGGCATCCGGCAGCGATGAACGCAGCAGGGCGAAGGCCGAGGCGATTCGCCTCAGCAGATGGATGCCCACGGCCGATCCGCCCACGCTCGCGACGATCAACGTCACATCCGGGTGATAGCCAAGCTCGCGGCGCAGGGCCAGGCGGTCACGAAGCGTCGCCGGGTCGAACGCGAGCACGTAGCCCGAAAACTTGTGATGCGCCTCCGTCCACTCGCGGATGGACGGCAGCCCTGGCCCGAAATCGCGCGGCACGACGTCCGCAGGGTCGCCGATGAAGATCGACAGGTCGCGCAGGCCCGGGCGGCCGTCGACGTGCTCGATCATCTCGGCGTTGTAGTCGCTGACGAGAGACTCTTCCCGCTCGCCGCCCGACGGCATCGGCAGGAAACCGCAGAAGTCCGACATCCACACGTAGGGCGCCGTCTTCAGGTCCGGCTCTTCGTGCAGGAAGTGGTCGATCTCCCAGCCCTCGTCCGCAATCCACGCATCGAACCTCTCCTGCTTCACCACGTCGTGGAAGACCATGAAGTTCGCGCACAGGATCTCGTCCATGCGCCGGATCATCTGGAATGCGTGCAGCTCGTGCTCTCGAGCCTCCCTATCGAGGTGGGCAGACTCCGCCGCCAGCTCCTTCGAAGCCGGGTGCACCCTTTCGCCGGCCGCTGCGAGCAGCGTGGTCAGTGGAGGCTGGGCGAGCCATTCGACCTCGAGGCCAGGCACGTGGCGCCGCAGCTCGCGGGCGATCGCGACATCACGCCACGCGTGCCCCAGCCCGATCGGCGAGCTCACGAGAAGCGCGCGTTTGCCACGGCGTGGGCCGCGTACCACGGGCCATGACACGTTGCCATCGCCGGCGAACTCGTTGATTAGCTCGTTGATCTTCACCGGCCTCCGCGCCAGTGGTATGTGACCCGATCCGGCGAGCACCACGCGGCGGGCGCCGGTCAGCTCAGCCGTGCGTACACCTCGGTCATAGGGCTGGCAGTAGTCGAGGTCGCCCTGCACGACCAGCACCGGGCACCGAACCCGCGAGCAGATGGCTTCGATCTCGTCTACCGAACGGGTCTCAGCGTCGTCCATCAGGAATGTCTCGAGGCGACCGTCGAGCCCGTAGGCGACCGTGTCCTCTATCTGCTTGGTGGAGTGGGGCTCGGGAAACATCTGCTCGAACCAGAACTGCATGAAGCCTTGAAAGTCCTGCTCGATGTAGTGGCGGTTGTACTTGAACCAACCTTCGTAGCTTGGGAGCTCATCCTCGTACCGTTCGGCCGCCTCGGCTCGCGCCGGCAGAGGCGGGGTCAGGCGCGGCACGCCCGGAGCGAGCGCGACGATGCCAAGCACGCGCTCTGGGCTTGCAACGGCCAGCTCGATCGCGGGCCACACGCCGTCACTGCATTCGCCGACCAGGATTGCCGACTTCGTGTCCGTCGCGTCCAGAACGGCCACGCAGTCTTCGAGTCGACTCGAGGGCGAAAACCGTCCCGAAGGATCGGGATGGTCCGAAAGCCCGTTGCCCAGACCGTCATAGATGACAACTCGGTAGTGACGCGCCAGGTAGTGCACCTGCCCCTTCCACATCCGCGAGTGGCAGATGGGGGAGCACGGCATCAGCACGATCGTCTTGGGACCGCTGCCGAAGACCTCGTAGTAGAGGCGCAGCCCGTCAGGCCTGGTGGCGTGGCCGCTCTGGTCGGGGAGCCTGGCGCGCATTCCCGTGTCGGTGTGTGGCATCTCGGAAACCCCTAGGTGAGGTGAAGGCGGGCGGTTTTGCGTCGCCCGCCTTCAGTGAATCATGGCCTGGCTTCGTAGACGGCGTTGAACGGCGTTTCGGCGACGCGGCGGAATCGGGTGAAGCCGCCGGCCGTCACGACGTCGCGGATGCGCGCTTCGCCGGCCTGCGCGCCCAGCGCGAGACCGACCTCCTGGGAGAGCGAGTTCGGCGTGCAGAGGAAGCTGGAGAACGCGTAGTAGGCGCGCCCCACCGGGTTCAGGTTCTGCTCCACCTTGTCGCCGGCGATCGGCTCGACGATGAGCCACGTGCCGTCCGGCGCCAGCGTCTGCCGCACGTGCTTGGCCGCGCCGACCGGATCGCCCATGTCGTGCAGGCAGTCGAACATCGCCACGAGGTCGTAGCCGGAGCCTGGGTAGGCAGCCGCCTCGACGACCTCGAACACCGCGTTCTTGATGCCTGCGGCCTTCGCCTTGCCGCGGGCCAGCTCGATCGATTCCGGGTCGTAGTCGAAGCCGGTGAACTGCGAGCGCGGGTAGGCCTCCGCCATCAGGCGAGTTGACGCCCCGAGTCCGCAGCCGACGTCGGCCACCTTTCCGCCGACGCGCAGTTTGGCCTCCACGCCTTCCAGCGCCGGCAGCCAGGCCTGGACCAGGTTGGCGTTGTAGCCCGGTCGGAAGAATCGCTCGCAACCCGTCGCCACGCCCTGGTCGTGCTCGTGCCAGCCGAATCCGTGACCCGTCTTGAACGCAGCCTCGATCTCGGCGCCCGCGCGGAGCGTCGCGGTCGCCAGCTCGAACGCGCCGCCCACAAAGGCGGGGCTGTCCTCGTTGGCGAGCGCCATCGCCTGCTCCGCGGGCAGCCGGTAGCGCTGCGTCGGGGGGTCGTAGGTCACGAAGCCGCCGGCCGCCTGGGCGTTCAGCCACTCGCGGATGTACCGCTCGGCTGTCCCGGTCTTCTCGGCCAGCTCCTGCGACGTGACTGGCTTGCCGTCGGCCATCGCCTTGTACAACCCGAGCCGGTCGCCGATCACGATCAGGCCGGCATTCACCGTCGCTCCAAGCTCGCCGATCACCTGGCCGAGAAAGGCGTTGAGCTTGTCCATGTCGATCGCCTGGGTCTGCACCGCCATCTGAGACACCTCCAGAAAATGGGATGCTCCGAACGTAGGTGCGGCTCCCCACTTATCGCATCAGGGGGGCCACCTAGTAGTTGGCCGCCGACCTGCAGACGGTCCGGGGAAGCGCAACACTAGGACGCGATGCTGCTCGGACGACAGGGGGAGCTGTTCGCGATCGACCAGGCACTTGCGGCCGCAAGGCTCGGCAACAGCGCACGCCTGGTCATCCGCGGCGAGCCCGGCATCGGGAAGACTTCTCTCCTTCAGTACGCGATCGACCAGGCGGGGTCGATGCGCGTGCTCACGGCTCGCGGCGTCGAGTTCGAGGCCGACGTTCCGTTTGCGGGCCTCAGCGAGCTGCTGCAGCCCGCGCTGCAGCACCTCGACCGCCTGCCGCCGTTTCACGCGAACGCGCTGCGCTCTTCGCTTGGCCTGGGCCCGCGCACCGAGCCAGACCGGCTGATCATCGGCGCTGCGGCGCTTGGCCTGATCTCGGCCTACGCCGACGATGCGCCGCTGCTGCTCACCATCGACGACGCACAGTGGCTCGACCGTGCATCGACTGAGGTGATCGGCTTTGTCGCTCGGCGGCTCGTCGCCGACCCGGTCGCCGTGATCATTGCCGTGCGCGATGGGGAAGAGTCGCCCCTGCTGGGCGCCGGCCTGCCGGAGCTGAGGCTCCCCGGTCTCAATGTCGAATCGGCAGCCGAGCTGCTCTCGCGCTCCGGCGCGGGCGTCGTGTCCCCCGACGTCGCCGGGAGACTGGTCGAGGCCACCGGCGGCAACCCGCTGGCGCTGCTCGAGCTGGGACCGGAAGCGAACCGGCTTCACGCCGCGCCGCACGACAACTTGCCCGTCGCGACGAGCGTCGAACGCGCCTACCTCCGGCGCCTGGCGGGTCTTTCCGAGGGAGCTCGCCGCGTCCTCCTGCTGCTGGCCGCATCCGGAACGACGGACGTCGGCCTCGTCCGCCGCGCTGCCGCCTCGATGGGGATCGGGGCGGACGCCGTCGAGGAGGCCGAGGCTGCCGTCACGCTTGTCTCGCAGCGCGCCGGCCGCATCGAGTTCGTCCATCCGCTCGCGCGCGCGTCTATCTATCACGCTGCCTCGCCGGCCGACCGGCGGGCGGCCCATCGCGCGCTCGCGAGCGTCATGACCGCCACCGATGACGCCGACCGCCGCGCGTGGCACCTGGCCGGAGGGGCGGCCGAATGGGACGCCGAGGCTGCGACCGCGCTCGCGGCCGCGGCGGACCGGGCGAGCGAAAGCTCCGCCTACGCGGCGGCGGCAAGGGCGTGGGCGGAATCGGCACGTCTCACCGAAGACGAGACGCTTCGTGCCGAGCGCCTGTTCCAGGCCGCCGACAATGCATGGCTCAGCGGCCGTGCGGAGGACGCCACGGAGTCCCTGCGCCAGGCACGCAACCTCGCGGGCGACGACCTCCGCGTCGAGATCGACACCCTCGGAGGCCACATCGCGATGCGGCGCGGCGCGGTGCTCGAGGGTTACCGCACCCTCGTCTCCGCAGCCAAGGCGATCGAGCCGCGCGACCGCCTGAAGGCCATCCGCATCCTGGGCGACGCCGCCATTTCGAGCTTCGGCGCTGGCAATCCGGACCAGATGGTGGCCGCCGCGCAGCACGCGATCGACCTGCTGCGCGGCGACGACCCTCCCGAGACGGGGATCTTTGCGCATGTCGCTTACGCCACGCTCGCCATCCTCACCGGCACCGGCGATGACGGCCCTCGTCATCTGCACATGATCGTGCCACTTTTCGAGCAGCTCCTCGACATCGGCGCCGACCCCCTCCTGCTGATGTGCGCAGGCGTGACTGGACTGTGGCTTCGTGAGGCCGAGGCTGGGCGCGACCTGCTCGATCGGGCACTCGTCCAGGCGCGAGATCGCGCGCCCACCGCAGCGCTGCCCATCGTTCTGTTCTTCCTGGGTCGCGATGCTTTCGCGACCAACCGCTGGCCGCTGGCGCGCGCGATGTATGAGGACGCGATGCGCGTGGCGCGCGAGACGACGCAGCTCACGTGGCTCCCGGGGCCGGTGTCCGGGTTGGCGTGGCTGGATGCGCTCGAGGGCCGCGCCGAGGAATGCCGCGCCAACGCGGCCGAGGGGCTGCAGCTCTCGGAGTCGCTGGGCATGGGCTTCTACAAGGCGTGGACGATGATTGCCCTGGGCATGCTCGAGCTCGGGCTCGGGCGACCGGACGAAGCCCTGCGCCACATGTCCGCATGTGAAGCCTGGCTCAACGAGATTTCGATCAGCGACCCGGACCTGTCGCCAGCACCCGACGCCGTCGAGGCGCTGGTGCGCCTGGGCCGTGAATCAGAAGCGCGTGACATGGCCGCACGCTACGCGGCTGCGGCCAAAGCGAAGCGGCAGCCGTTCGCGCTGGCGCGCGCGGCGCGCGCGCAGGCGCTGGTGGCGGACGATCGCCACTTCAGCGAGCTGTTCGCGACGGCGCTGCGACATCACGACTCCACCACCGACACGTTCGAGCGGGCCCGCACGGAGCTGTACTTCGGCGAGCGCCTGCGGCGAGCTCGAAAGCGGGTCGAGGCGCGCAAGCATCTGCGCGTGGCGCTGAAGGCGTTCGACGAGCTCGGCGCTGCGCCCTGGGGCGAGAGGGCGATGGGCGAGCTGCAAGCCAGCGGCGAGACCGCGCGTGTTCGCGACGAGCGCTACCGCCAGCAGCTGACGCCGCAGGAGCTGCAGGTCGCGCTGACTCTTGCGGAAGGCACGACCACCCGTGAGGCGGCGGCGAGGCTGTACCTGAGTCCGAAGACGGTCGAGTATCACCTGCGCCACGTGTACGACAAGCTCGAGATCCGCTCGCGCGAGGAGCTTCGCGAGGCGCTGAAGACTCACTCGCGGCTGAATTCCGTTCGCAAGGCCCTGATGTTCACCGACCTCATCGGGTCGACGCCGCTCGTGACGGCTATCGGCGACGCTGCCTGGCGCGACCTGAGTGCCTGGCTCGATGGCGAGATGCGCCGCACCTTCGCGGAGCACCGCGGACGCGAGGTGGACCACGCAGGCGACGGCTTCTTCGTCATCTTCGACGCGGCCGGCGATGCGATCGACTGCGCGATGTCGATTCAGCGCCGGCTGTTCTCGCATCGACGCCTCCACGGCTACGCGCCGCAGGTGCGGATCGGCATCCACGCCGGCGACGTGCAGATGGAAAACGGCACGGTGCGCGGTGCTGCTGTCCACCGGACTGCGCGGCTATGCGCCGCGGCGCGCGGAGACACGGTCGTCGTCTCGCGCGAAGCGCTCGAGGCAAGCGGCCGTCCGCTGGCTGGGCTGCACGAGTACACGCTGAAGGGGATCGACGAAAAGGTTGCGGCCGCGGAACTGGCCCTCGAGACCTAGCAGCGCGCCCGCCTGGCGCGGCCTGACCTCAGCCTGAGTCGTCCGGAATTGTCAAGCGTTTGGTGAACAGCGGGTTATGATGCAGAAGCGCCCGGCTCCGGCCCGAGCGAAGAAGGTGATCGGTGGTCTCTCGAACGCGCCGTCCGCCCGACAGCTCTGGTTCGAGTCAGGAGCATGATGGCAGCAACCGCGATTTCTGACCCCAATCCGTCCGTCCAGGGCGCGCAGCCATACATCGAGTTGAAGCGACGAGTCGAGTTCGCGGGGTTGCTGAGGAAACGCCCGGGCTACTACGCCCTCATGCTCGTGACCAACACGCTCTTGTTCGTGACGAGCCTCTTGCTGCTCAGCCGAGTCCACAGCGTGTGGGCCACGATTCTTGCCGCTGCGCTGCTCGGATTCGTCTCGGGCCAGCTCGGCTTCCAGCTGCACGACTCTGGGCACCGACAGATGTTTCCCAGCCGGCGACTCAACACCGTCATCGGGATCGTGACGGGAAACGGATTGCTGGGCATGAGTCACGGATGGTGGGTGGACAAGCACAACCGCCACCACGGCAATCCCAACAACCAGGATCTCGACCCCGACATCGACGTCGGCGTGATCGCATACACCGAGGAGCAGGCTCGCGCCAAGACGGGCCTCGCGCGATGGATAGTGAGCCATCAGGCCGGTCTGTTCTTTCCGCTGCTGTTCGGTCTTGCGTGGACGATGCATCTGTCCAGCGTCCGGTATCTCGTCAAGACAAAGGAGAGGCTGCGCTGGGTCGAGGTGGCCGCGCTCTGTCTGCACGCCGTGGCCTTCGTAGCGCTGCTTGTCGCAATTTGCGGTCCGTGGCGCGCGCTGCTGGTCATCGTCATCCAGAGGTGCGTCGGCGGCTTCTACCTGGCCTCGGTCTTCGCTCCCAATCACAAGGGAATGCCTCAGATCGAGAAGGGCCAGGAGCTCGACTTCCTGCGGTCCCAGGTCCTGACCTCGCGCAACGTCAGGTCCAGCCCGCTGACAGACCTCCTCTACGGATCGCTCAATTACCAGATCGAGCACCATCTCTTTCCGACGATGCCGCGCTGCAACATCCGCCGCGCCCACAAGATCGTGCGCGACTACTGCGCCGAGCTTGGCGTCCCGTACCACGAGACCTCGATCTACCGCTCGTATCGCGAGATCTTGAGCTTCCTGCACGAGGTCGGCGCGCCGCTGAGACAGTCGCCCGCCTGAGGGGCTAGAAGGCTCGTCCAGGCGCGCCCCCTGCGGGTCGCCGGATTAACGTGAGTGGACGTGAAGTTCACCGAGCTGGCCTCCAGCCTCGACCAGATGGAGGCGACGAGAAGCCGGAACGAGCTGGTCCGGATTCTGTCCGAAGCGTATCGGGCGGCCTCGCCGGACGAGCTCGAGCCCATCACCTATCTGATCCAGGGCCGGCTCGCGCCCTTCTTCCAGCCGGTGGAGATCGGCCTGGGCGAGAGGTTGCTGATGACCGCGATCGCGCCCGCGTACGACGCTCCGAAGGAGGAGGTCGCCAGGCTGAACCGGGAGACCGGCGACCTGGGCCTCACCGCGCAGCGCCTTGGGCCGGCCTCGCGCCCCAGGTCACCCTCGATCGTCACAGTCCACCAGCGTCTGTCGGAGATCGCGGCCGCCGGCGGCGCCGGCAGCCAGCAGAAAAAGCTGGACGTGTTCGTCGAGCTCCTCCGCAGCGTGGACGCCGCGTCCGCGAAGCACCTGGTTCGCATAACTCTCGGCAAGATGCGGCTTGGCATCGGCGACCCCACCGTGCTCGACGCGCTGTCGGTCGCCCGGGCCGGTGACCGCTCTCTGCGAAAGGTCCTCGAAGCTGCGTACAACCGGACGTCCGACCTCGGCCTGATCGCGCGCACGCTGTGGGACGCGGGCGAAAAGGGACTCGACGCCCTGAAGGTCCGTGCCGGTCAGCCGCTTCGTCCCCAGCTCGCGGAGCGGCTGCCCAACCCTGAGGCCGTGATCAAGAAGCTCGGCACGGTCGGCGTGCAGCCGAAGTACGACGGCCTTCGGGTCCAGATCCACAAGGACGCTGACCGCGTGACGATCTTCTCCCGAAACCTCGAGTCGATGACAGAGATGTTCCCCGAGCTGGTGGAGGCCGCGGCCGGCCTGAAGGTGGAGAGCGCCATCCTCGACGGTGAGGCAATCGCGTACGACCCAGACTCGGAGGAGTACGTGCCTTTCCAGGAGACGACCGCGCGGCGCCGCAAAGAAGGCATCGAGGAGTTCGCGGCTCGCGTGCCGATGCGGGCGTTTGTCTTCGACATGATGTTTCGCAACGGATCCGACCTGACGCAGCTGCCGTACGAGAGGCGGTTTGAGATCGTCCAGGAGGTGATCCGAAAATCGGACACCCTCGTGGTGGCGCCCCTGACGACCACCGACTCCGCGGACGTGCTGACTCGCGAGCTGCTCGACAACATCAGCCGCGGCCTCGAAGGAGTGGTCGCGAAGCGACTCGACTCGACCTACCAGGCGGGCGCGCGCAACTTCAACTGGGTGAAGCTGAAGCGGAACACGAGCGGGCAGCTGAACGACACCATCGACGTCGTGCTGCTTGGTTACTACAGCGGCAAAGGCAAGCGTGCGGAGTTCGGCGCAGGCGCGCTCCTGGCGGGCGTCTACGACGCGGACAAGGACGAGTTCGTGACCATCACCAAGCTGGGTACGGGCCTCTCCGACCAGGGATGGCGCGACATCCATCAGCGCATGGCCAGCCTGGAGGTCGCCGGCAAGCCGGCCCGCGTCAACTCGATCGTGGTCCCCGACGTGTGGCTCGAGCCGGCGATCGTGGTGGAGGTCCTGGCCGACGAGATCACGCCGAGCCCACGCCACACGGCGGGCATGGGCTCGGACCAGCCCGGGTTCGCGCTGCGATTTCCGCGCATCGTCTCGCTCCGCACCGCGGACAAGAAACCGGAGGACGCAACGAGCGTCCGCGAGATCCGCGAGATGTTCGAGCAACAGCGCCAGCCGGGCCGCGGCGAGAGCGGCGCGAAGTCGCCGCGCTAGGCGGCGACCTCAGCGTCGTCCGGGAGCCTCTGCACCTGCTGCGTCAGCGGCACCTCACGCAGCGCCAGGCTGGCGACGACCGACACGGCTGCGACGATCGCGGCGACCAGGAACACCTCGTGCAGCGCGTTCGCGAGGCCCACTGGCGTGGGCGGCACCGAGAGGCGGTTGGTCAGGATCGAGCCGAGCACCGCGGTGCCGATCGTTCCGCCGAGGCTGCGCCAGAACGTGATCTGGCTGGTCGCCACGCCGATCAGCTGGTGCGGCAGCCCGGCCTGCACGACGACCAGGGTCAATGGGAACGTCACGCCCAGGCCGGCGCCGATGATGATGATGTCGCGTGTCACCTCGAGCGGGCTCGCGCCGACGCCGACGCGAGTCAGCAGCGCAAGGCCGGCGATCATCGCCGCGAGCGCGGCAGCGCCAAGGAAGCGATAGGCGGGAATCCGCGCGATCACGGCGCCGGTTACCGTGGCCGAGACGACGACCGCGAGCATCATCGGAGTCAGAAGCTGACCAGAGTTCGTGGCGCTCACGTGAAGCACGCCCTGGTACAGGAGGGGTACGAAGATCACCGCGCCAAACATCCCGACCCCGCTGAAGAAGGAGATCGCGGCCGGAACTGCGAAGACGTTGAGACGGAAGAGGTGGAACGGCACGACCGGGTGATCCGCCTTGCGCTCGACGAAATAGAAGGCCACGAGCATCACGGCGGCGACCGCCAGCAATCCGAGCACCTCGACCGAAGTCCACGAGTGGTCGCGGGTCATCGACAGCGCGATCAGCAGGGGCGTCAGTCCGCCGAACAGCAATCCCGTGCCGATCCAATCGATGTCGCGCAGGCGCGCGCTCGAGCGCACGAAAGGCAGCTGCGTCGCCACGAGGGCGACTGCCGCGACGCCGAGCGGAACGTTGACGTAGAAGACCCAGCGCCATCCGGGACCGTCGGTCAGATAGCCGCCGAGCGTCGGGCCGATCAGCGAGGAGAGCCCGAACACGGCGCCGAACAGACCGGTCATGCGGGCGCGCTGCGTCGGCGGAAACACATCCGCGAGGACCGCGAACGTCGACGCGAACAGCACCCCCGCGAAGACGCCCTGCAGCGCCCTGAAGAGGACGAGCTCGATCATGTTCTGCGACGTCCCGCAGAGAGCTGACGCGCCGATGAACCCCACCATCCCGGCGAGCAGGAACGGCTTGCGCCCGAACATGTCGCCGAGCTTGCCGGCCACCGGCACCAGCAAGGTCGACGTGACCAGGTAGGCCGTGGTGACCCACGCATAGAAGTTGAGACCTTGCAGGTCGGCCACGATGCGCGGCATGGCCACGCCGACCACCGTCTGGTCGAGTGCCGAAAGCAGCAGCGCCATGGCCACCCCGAGCGTCGCGAGAACCACCTGAGCCCTGGACTGGGACATTTCCAACCTCCTCTGATTCGAGCTGTTCTTGACCTGCCAAGGCTATGTGCCATTGCGGCAAGAAACGTTCCGCAATAGCATTGAAGCTGGAAACAAAGTTGCTGAACACCTCGGCTCGCCTGCTGCGCGTCCTGACCCTCCTGGAGTCGCGTCGGGAGTGGCCCGGCGCCCAGCTGGCGGAACGCCTCGGGGTGAGCGCGCGGACCGTCCGCCACGACATCGCGCGCTTGCGCGAGCTCGGTTATCCGGTGGACGGTGCGCCGGGCGTGGCGGGCGGCTACCGGCTGGCGTCCGGCGCCGCGATGCCGCCTTTGCTGCTGGAGGACGAGGAGGCCGTCGCCGTGGCGGTCGCGCTGCGATCCTCGGCTGTGGGTGGCATCTCCGGGGTCGAGGAGACGTCGGTCAGCGCGCTCGTCAAGCTCGAGCAGGTCCTGCCGGCCCGCCTCCGGCGCCGCGTCAACGCCCTGCAGGCCTACACCGTCACCGCGCCGACCAAGGGGCCGACGGTGGATCCGCAGGTGATCGGGGCCATCGCCGCGGCCTGCCGCGACTGCGAGCTCTTGCGGATCGACTACCGGAAACCTGACGGCACCGAGTCGTCGCGTTCCATCGAGCCGTACCGCGTCGTCCACATTGGCCGGCGCTGGTACCTGGTGGCCTGGGACCGCGACCGCCACGCCTGGCGCACGTTTCGCATCGACCGGATGGAGCTGCGGCACCCGACGGGACCGCATTTCGCGCCTCGTGAGCTGCCCGCTACAGACATCGCGGCCTACGTGACGCGCAGCATCCGCTCCGCGCCCGCCAGGTTCGAGTCGAAGGTGCGCGTGCACGCTCCCGCGGCCGCGATCGCCGAGCGCGTGCCGCACGAGGTCGTCATCGAGCCCATCGACGAGGCAACGTGCATGGTGCACGCCCGCTCCAACTCGCTCGAGATGCTCGCCCTCTACCTGGGTATGCTCGACGCCGATTTCACGGTCACGGATCCACCGGAGCTGATCGAGCAGCTGGCCAGGCTGAGCAGGCGATTCCACGAAGCGACCGTCAGCCGGGAATGACCGGGCCGAAGGTTCTGGTCGTGCTGAACCGTGCCTCCGGCGTGGGGCACGCGGCGGGCATCGCGGACGATCTGGCCTCGGCGCTGCGCGCCGGCTACGCCGGAACGCTCGATGTCGCGATCGAGGTGGTCGACGACCATCCACAGGCCCGCCGTGTCGCCGCTGCGTTCGTTGAGTCCGCGCCGCTCGAGTCGCTGTTGGTTGCCGCCGGCGGCGGTGGCAGCTTGCGCGCCGTGGTCGAGGGTGGCCTCGGGTCGGCGGCGTCGATCCACGCAGTTCGATTCGCGGCGCTTCGCATGGGCTCGGGCAACGTGGTGGCGCGCAACCTCGGAATGCCGCTGGACCCCGTTCTCGGAGCGGGCCTCATCGGCGAGTCGTTGCGGTCGGGCGTCACCAGGGCGGTCGGCGTCATCAGGTGCCGGTTCGGCGACGGGGGATCGAAGGCCACCGCGTATGCGGTGACAATGTGCGGGTTGGGCCAGTGGGGCCGCGTGCCAGGCGATATCGAGAGGTGGCGCGCCACCCATGCGTCTGCGCGCCGGCGCGCGGCCGGGCTGGTCGGGCTGGAGCGCGTCAACACCGTGGAGTACGTCGGCCTTGGGGCCATGCGACTGGCCGCGGGCGCGATCCAGGCTGCGCGATGCGACCTGGTCGAGCTCGACGGGAGACGCATGAGGCTGCTCGCCGGGGTGGTGATGAACATGCCACTTCCCGGCCTGCCCGACCCGAGAGTTGAGATCGGAGAGGCCGCGGCCGGCGCTGTGCTCGTCCCGCGATTCGGGAGACCGATACGGCGGCGCGTGGAGCCGGGTCGACCGCTGCGCCTGACCTTCATCGATCCCACGCAGGTGGAGTTCTTCCTCGATGAGGACCCGGAGCACGCCACCGGCTCGCTCGAGATCGACATCGCGGGCACGGCGACATTCGTTCCGGGCCACGCGGCGTGACGCTGCACGTCGCGGTCCTCGGCATCGACGGCAGCGGGAAGAGCACGCTCGCCGCGGCGCTGCCGGTGCTGCTCGCCGGCGAAGACGGACTTGTAGCGGGATCCGCGAGCGCGGACGAGTTCTGGGTCCGCACCCCCGAGCAGGACCTTTTCGGGCCTGGCTTTCAACCGCTGGGGACTCCGATCGCAGCGCGCTTCGCGCATTTGTTCCGGCGCCTGGCGAAGCTCGTCGTGAACAATCGCGCATTCTATCCGTCGGCCAAGGTGTTCCAGATGCTGACGCAGGACAACGCGGCCTCGAAGCTCGCGGGACGGTACAGCGTCGACGTCATGGTGAGCGACGGAAACCTGCTGCTGACCGGTGCGGGGCGGGCGTTCAACTACCGGGGCCCGGCCTCCGGCGCGTCACCGGCCGACGTCGACCTCGCGTTCGATCACCTGCTGGCTGGTCAGCCTCTGCCCCAGGAAAGCCGCAGCAATCTGCCGAATCTCCGGGCCGCGGAAGTGCTCGCCGCGATCGCGCGGCTGACCAGCATGCACGGCATCTGGGCGCCGGACGTAGTGATCTTTCTCGACATCACGCCCGAGCGCGCGTTGGCCCGCATCGCATCCAGGGGCCTGGAGCGGGACCGGCACGAGAACGAGAAAGACCTGTCCTCGGCGCGCGAGGGTTACATGCGCGTTCTCGACGTTGCGCGAAGGCGCATCGGGCCCGATTCGGTTTACGTGGTCGACACGGGAGACATGACCGCCGGCGATGCGCTCAGGGCCGCAATGAAGATCATCGAGCCGAAACTGCCCAGGAGCGGAAGCAATTCGTCGCGATCGGGGGCGCTGCACACCGCGCAGGGTTCTGCGCTGAGGCGGATCCTGAGCTACCGATATCTCGGTCGCTACATGGTTCGCCGCTTCTTCGAGGGTGCGTGGCGGGAGCCGTTTTTTCCTCTGAGCGCTGAAGGCCGCACGTTTCTCGAGCAGGGTTACTCGGCTCCGGTGATGCGGATGATCTACGACAGGCCGAAGTCTCCGTCCCTGCCCTCGCGTCCCTTCGTCGGCTATCCGCTGCACAGGGCGGTTTTCGACCGGCTCGCGATTCTCGAGAGGCACGTGGAGCGTGAGCTGAGGGAGCGACTGGCCTCGCCCGGGAAGGTTCGCGTGTTCACCGGCCCGAGCGGATTCGCCTACGACCTGATGCGTCCGCTGGGCCGCATTGCGGCGTCAGATGCCGGAGCCATGCGCAGGCTGACGCTGGTGGCGGCGGACCTGGATCAGACGGGTGAGCTCGAGCCGGAGCTGGAGTCAGCCGCCGGTGCGCTGGGCGTCGAGTTCGAGTTTCTGCGAGGGGACATGACGGGCCCCGAGCTGCGGGACCAGGCCCAGGGCCTCGGCCCCTACGACGTAGCGCTCTTCGTCGGCCTGTCGGCGTGGCTGCCCAAGCCTCCGACCATCGCGCACCTCAAATGGCTACAGCGCAACCTCCAGCCGGGAGGTGTCCTGCTCACGGATTGCTTCACCCCGGCCGCGTACGCGATCGGTGGGATGGCCATGGGCTACAAGGCGAGCTACTACCCGCCTCGGGTAATGGGGTCGGTGCTCGAGTACTGCGGTTTTGGACCTGCGGAGGTCGAGTCGGGCCCCAACGGCATCAACCACGTGCTGGTGACGAGCCCCGCCCGTCCGGCACAGGGCGACGCAGAGCGTCGCGCTCTCGAGGCGTCTGCGTGAGTCAGCACGATGGGACAGCACTCGTGCTTGGTGGCGGCGGCATCACCGGCGCCGCATGGGAGATCGGACTCCTGGCGGGCCTGGCCGAGGCCGGGGTTGACCTCACCTCGGCCGACCTCGTCGTCGGCACGTCCGCCGGGTCGGTCGCGGGCGCACAGATTCGCAGCGGGACGCCAATCGAAGATCTCTACGCGCGCCAGCTCGAGCCACCCGCCGCGGAGATTCCTGCACGTCTGAACGCGCGAGCCATGCTGCGCTTCTTGCTGCCGTTGCTCTGGCCTGGCGACGAGCGCGGCAATCGAGCGCGTCTGGGCAGGGCCGCCTTGCGGGCGCGCACGATGTCAGAGACGGAACGGCGTGCGGTCATCGCGTCGCGCCTGCCCAACCCGTCGTGGCCGGAACGAAGACTTCTTATCACCGCCGTCGACGCCGAGACGGGTGAGGTCCGCGTCTTCGATCGTGACGCAGGGGTGGCGCTGGTCGACGCGGTGGCCGCGAGCTGCGCCGTGCCGTTCGTCTATCCGGCGATGAGCATCGACGGCAGGCGGTACGTGGACGGTGGTGTCCGATCGGTGGCGAATGCCGACCTCGCGAAGGATTGCCGGCGAGTGGTGGTCATGGTTCCGACCGTGTTCGCCCTGCGGCGCACCCAGCGAATCGCAAACCAGCTCGCGACCCTCGGCGAGGGGGTGCAGTCCATCGTGGTCAGCCCCGACGCCGAGGCCCGCAAGGCAATGGGGACACAGGCGCTCGATCCAGCATTCCGCGCGCCATCGGCGCGGGCTGGCCGGAGCCAGGCCGGCCGCGTCGCGGGCGCAGTCGGTGCCGTGTGGCCCCGCACGGGTGGCGCGACTTAGTCGGGAGCGCTTGCGAAATATTCAACAATGTGGTTGAATGTTTCGTCGGATGAACCTGGACGCCACCTACTCCGCGCTGGCGCATGACACCCGCCGGCGATTGGTCCAGCGCCTGTCCGCGTCGCCGGGGCGTGTCACCGAGCTCGCCGCTGACTTCCCGATCTCACTCGCGGCCGTATCGCGGCATATCGGCGTGCTCGAAGAGGCGGGGCTCGTTCGCCGGCGCATCGTCGGGCGGGATCACTTCCTCAGCCTGGAACCGGTCCCGCTGGCCGGCGCGTCCGAGTGGCTCGACGGTTACCGGCAATTCTGGGAGCAGCGTCTCGATCTGCTGGACGCCCACCTACGAAAGCATCGCCACCGTGGTTGACACTCGGGCAGCAGAGATCACACGCGTCCTGCCGGCGCCGGTGGAGGAGGTCTTTCGCTGGTGGACCGACGAGGGTTTGCTCGCGCGCTGGATGTCACCCGTGGGATCGGCAGAGGTCAAGGTCGACCTCAGAGTCGGCGGCGCGCTGCGCGTCGTGATGCGGGGGGAGGGGATTGAGATTCGGCACTGGGGCGAGTACGTCGAGATCGACCCGCCGCACCGGTTGGCGTTCACATGGAACTCGCCGTACACGGACGGCGCCAGCCTGGTAACAGTCAGCCTGCTGGCCGAGGGTGACCTGGCCACACGGGTATCAATCGTGCACAGCAATCTGCCCGAGGCCGTGGCGGATTCACATGCCGGAGGTTGGGGCGCGATGACCGAGAGACTGGCCGGCGAGCTCGCCGCCGCATGAATGGACCGGAGGTGTTTGGATAATGGCTGCGATCGACGTGACCACCGAGATCGTCATCGACCGGTCGCTCGAGCAGGTTTCCACCTACGCCGCGGATCCGACCAATGCGCCGGAGTGGTACGAGAACATTGAGTCGGTCCACTGGAAGACGGCGCCGCCGGTCAGCGTCGGTTCGAAGATGGACTTCGTGGCCCACATGATGGGTCGCCGCCTGGCCTACACCTACGAGGTAGCAGAGCTGGTTCCGGGCCAGAGACTCGTTATGCGGACCGCCGAAGGCCCTTTTCCCATGGAGACGACTTACACGTGGGAGACGACGCCCGAAGGAGGCACGCGCATGCGACTGCGCAACCGCGGCATGCCGAGCGGCTTCGCGCGGGTCGGCGCTCGCCTCATGGCTGCGGTCGTCCGACGCGAGACGAGCAAGAATCTCAAGGCTCTCAAGCTGCTCCTGGAGAAAGGCACGGCGGGCTAGACACCCTTCGTCCGCGCGCCGCGCATCGCGGTCAGTCGAGGCGGCCGCGCCGGCCTCGGCGGGCGTGCTGTAATGCTGTAATCATCGTGGCTTCCATCCACCGCCGGCCTGATCAGGCGAGGCCCGCCCGAGACCACTGCCTGGCGCCTTCGCGGAGCGTCGATCCGCTCGCGGGCAGCCATCGCTACATCCGCATGTTCCCCGTCCTGCCGCACCTGAAGATCGACCCGGCGCTGCTCCACGCGATCGGGAGGGCTGGCGGAGCCTGTGACACCGCCAACGCGTCGCGGCAGGAGGCGAGCGGCGTCGCGGCAGGCGTGCCCGTTCTCGGCCAGTTCATCGCGCACGACATCACCGCCGACCGGTCACCCGTCTCGCACCACGACGACGAGGCGATGCTGCGCAACGTCCGCAGCGCGCGCCTCAACCTGGAATGTCTTTACGGCGAGGGGCCAGTTGGCAATCCCTACCTCTTCAGCCGCAAAGATCCGGCCAAGCTGCTGCTGGGAATCAACGACCAGGGTGGTGCGGACGACCTGCCACGCAACCAGGAAGGCATCGCGCTCGTCGGAGACCCGCGCCAGGACGTCCACCTGCTCGTCTCGCAAATGCAGGTGGCGATGATCAAGGCCCACAACCGGTTGGTTGACCGCCTTCGGGAAGACGGTGTCGCAGAGGCGGATCTGTTCACCGAGGCGCGCCGCGCGCTGACCTGGCACTACCAGTGGATCACGCTGTTCGACTTCCTGCCGCAGACCATCGGTGAGGCTCGATTCCACAGGCTGCTCGAGAACGGGCCGCACTATTTCCGGCCGGAGGGCGTGGTCTCGATCCCATTCGAGTTTGCTGACGCTGCCTACCGCTTCGGGCACAGCCAGATGCGGCAGACGTACCGCCTGCAGCGGGGGAAAGACGACTTCAACCTGTTCCCAGACCTGGTCGGCTTCCGGCCGGTACCGGCGGAGCGCGTCATCGACTGGACATTGTTTTTCGACGTTGGCGGTGCGCTGCCCGCCATGCGCGCCCGACCCATCGACGCCTGCCTGCCAGAGGCGCTCCTCAAGCTACCCGCCGAGATCACCGGCGAGCTGGACGATGACGAGTACGAGTCCCTCGCCGTGCGCGACCTCCAGCGCGGGGTTGCGACCGGCTGCCGTCGGGCGAGGCGATCGCGACGTATGTGGGGGAGGAGCCCCTCCACGAGGATGAAGTCGGACTCGGTCAGTGGGGATGGTCGGGCGAGACTCCCCTCTGGTATTACCTGCTGAAGGAGGCCGAGGTCCGCGAGGATGGGGAACGGCTTGGTCCTGTCGGCTCGCTGATCGTCGGCGAGGTGCTGCTGGGGATCCTTGACGGCGACCCCGAGTCGTTTCGTTGTGTCGACCCGAGCTGGCGGCCGACGCTCCCGCCGCACAGCGCGGACCGCTTCACGGTCGGCGACATGCTGGTCGGGCCCTGGACCCGGCGCCGGTCCCCCCGACCGGACGGTGTCATCATGCGTGCCCATGAGCTCCCCGCAGAACGGGATATTCGCGCTGGGTAGCCCATCGCACTCGTACCTCGAGCTGAACCTTTTGCCCGGCGCGAAGATCCGCGAGCTCGTGACCGCGATGGCCGACCTGCGTGAGCCACGCACGACGATCGGCGGGGTCAACTTTGTGTCGGGATTTCGCCCCGAGCTATGGCGCGAGCTCGTGCCGGACGGCCTGCCCGAGGACCTTATGGGCTTCAACCACGACCTCATCGGGGCCGATGGTTACATCATGCCGGCCGCGCAGCACGACGCGGTGCTGTGGCTGTCGGGCAGCTCGTACGACGTGGTCTTCGACGAGGCGCGTCAGGCGATCAGCGCGCTGGCCGCTCTGACGACGGTCGCGGATGAAACGTCGAGCTGGGCCTACCGCCGGTACCGCGACCTGACAGGCTTCGAGGACGGGACGAAGAATCCCAGCATCCTGGCTGCGCCCAACGTCGTGCTCATCCCCGAGGCCGCGGCCGGCGCGGGCGGGACGGTCCTGCTGCTCCAACAGTGGGCGCACGACGCGACGGCGTGGGAGGCGCTGCCCCAGTCCGAGCAGGAACGGATCATCGGGCGGACCAAGCCGGACAGCGTTGAGCTGGATCCGCAGCCACGGGACTCCCACGTCGCTCGCACCGACCAGGAGAAGTTCGGCAACATCTTTCGCCGCAACATGCCGTACGGGACGGTCACCGCACACGGCACGATGTTCGTCGGGTTCAGCGCGACCCAGGGTCCGCTGCGCTCGATGCTTGAGAGCATGGCCGGGGTGGAAGACGGTGTGCGGGATGCGCTGACGCGGTACACGAAACCGCTGACCGGCGCCTATTACTTCATTCCTTCAACCGACGCCATTCTCCAGTTCGCCGACTCAGGCTCCCAGCGAGACTAGCCCCGACTCGTAAGCCGCCACCACCGCCTGCACGCGGTTCTCCACGTTCAGCTTGTCGAGGATGTGGCCCACGTGCGTCTTGACCGTCGCCTCGCTGACGAACAGCTTCTCCGCTATCTCCTGGTTGCCCAGGCCGCGCGCCATCAACCTCAGCACCTCAGCCTCGCGCTCCGTGAGCGAGTCCAAGCCGCGTCGCAGCGAGTCGGCGATCGACCGGGCTGCGTACCGTTCGATCAGCCGCCGCGTGATGGACGGCGCGAGCATCGCGTCGCCATCGCCGACCAGACGAACCGCAGCAATGAGCCGGTCCGGGGTCACGTCCTTGAGCAGGAAGCCGCACGCGCCCGCGCGCAGTGCGGCGTACACGTACTCGTCCAGGTCGAACGTTGTGAGCATCACGATCCGGCAGCCGGATTGGCTCTCGACGATGCGACGCGTTGCCTCGACACCATCCAGACGCGGCATGCGCACGTCCATCAGGACGACGTCCGGCCGCAGGCGCCTGACCGCCGCGATCGCGTCCTCGCCGTCGCCGGCCTCGCCGACGACCTCGAGGTCCCGCTGGGACTCCAGGATCAGTCGGAAACCCGCCCGCACCAGCGACTGGTCGTCGACGATCAGTATGCGGAGGCTCACTTCTTCGTCTCGATCGGGAGGTGGGCGCGCACCGCGTAGCCACCGCCTTCGCGGCGGCCCGTATCGAGGGTGCCGCCGAACAGCGCGACGCGCTCGCGCATCCCGGTCAGGCCGCGGCCGATGCCTTCGCCGGCGGTCCTTACCTCACCCTCGTCCACCACCTCAATGTCTATGGCCTCACCCGAATAGCGGATGACCGCCTGCGTCGGCGCGCCACCCGCGTACTTGAGCGCGATGGTCAGCGCCTCCTGGACGATCCGATACGCGGCGACGTCGACGCCGGGCGGCAGAGGCCGGCGTTCGCCTTCGAGGCGCAGCTCCACGGGCAGCCCGGCCTCGCGGATGCGCGAGACGAGAGACTCGAGCGCGCCGACCCCTGACTGAGGAGACATCGGCGCGGCCTCGCCGTTTTCGTTCAGCACGCCCAGCAGCCGGCGCAGCTCGGCCATCGCTTCATGACCGCTCGCTTCGACGGCGAGCAAGGACTCCCGCGCGGCGTCCGGCTTTTGCGTGAGGATGTGCCGCGCCGCGCCCGCCTGCACCACCATCACGCCCACGCTGTGCGCGATGACGTCGTGCAGCTCGCGCGCGATGTGTCGGCGCTCAGCCTCAGCTGCCGCCTTCACCGCCACGTCGTGCAGGCGCTCCAGCTCGTTGGCGCGGTCGCGCTGCTGCTTGAGCTGCTGCTGGCGGTCGGCGATCACGCGCCCGGCGAGAAACGCCGCGCCGATCAGGAGGAACGGAGCCAGAAAGCCGGGGATCGGCAGTTGCGTGTAGGCACCTCGGCCGAACTCGAGGGCGATGCCCGTCGCCACCGCGGCGACCGCGATCGTTCCCAGCACCGGATGCCGCTCGTCGAGGCCGACCGAGACTGCCGCGATGAGCCCGCCGGCCAGCGACGCAAGGTTGCTGGCGTTGCCCGCGATGCTGAAACCGAAGAGGGCAGCGAGGAGGACGGGGATCGGCCACCGGCGGCGGACCACGAGAGGCGCCGTGCACAGCAGAACCGCGGGGGAGAAGTCGCCCGAGTCGATGCCGGAACCTTCGGCGATCGCGAGCGCGCTCAACCCGACCGCGATCAGGACGTCGATCCAGCCGATCTGGAGCGAACGCGCGACTCCAACGATTCGCCCCACGCGCCGACTCTAGCCCGCGGTCAACGCGAGTGCATCAATCGAAAGGATGAGGCGAATTCACGCCTCGGGCTGACGACGGGCGGCCGATTCGCAGCGAGGCTTGACGCATCAACCGAATCGGGCAAAGGAGAGACGTCAATGACCCCGCTTGTCGAGCTCCGCGATGTACGAAAGATCTACAACGGCCACCAGGAGTCGGTGGCCCTCGACTCCGTCTCGCTCACCATCCCCGCCGGCGAGGCAGCCTGCGTCATGGGGCCGTCGGGGAGCGGCAAATCGACCCTGCTGAACCTGGTCGGCGGCCTCGATCGAGCTTCCTCCGGGGAGGTGCGTGTCGCCGGCCAGAACCTCGGGCGCATGAGCGAGGCGGCGCTGGCCCGATTTCGCCGCTCAGAGGTGGGGATCGTCTTTCAATTCTTCAACCTGCTCAACAACCTTTCGGCGCTGGAGAACGCGATGGTGCCAGCCCGCCTGGCCGGCGTGAAGCCGCAGGAGGCCAGGAGGCGCGCCCTCGATCTCTTCGAGCGCCTCGACATAGCTCCCCTGCGCGACCAGTATCCGATGCGGATCAGCGGAGGGCAGCGGCAGCGCGTCGCGATAGCCCGCGCGCTGGTCAACAATCCCGCGCTGCTGCTCGCCGACGAGCCGACGGGCGCACTCGACTCTCACAGCGGCGAGCAGGTGATGGCGATCTTCGGCGAGCTGAACCGCGGCGGTCAGACGATCGTGCTCGTCACGCATGACGAGCGGCTGGCCCGCGCGAACGCGGCACGCATCATCCATCTGGTCGACGGAGTGGTGGCGATCGATCGCACGGACTCGGCGCCGGCCATGGTGCAGGTCCGGTGAGCGCCGTCCTCCGCAAGACCCTCGCCGACATGCGGCGCCGCAAGCTACAGAGCGCGATCGTCGGCCTCGTCGTCTTCCTGTCGTGCCTCACCGCCACCCTCGCGTTGACCCTTCTCGTCGAGACCGACGCGCCGTTCGACCGCGCCTTCGCGGCGTCCCAGGGCGCGCACCTCTATGTCACTTTCGATGCGGGCCAGGTCACCGAGGCCCAGGTTCGTGCGACGCAATCGCTCCCGCCGGTCAGCTCCGCAGGCGGGCCCTGGCGAATGATGCCCGCCACCATCACCATCGCGGGCGGCAGGACGCGCGCCATCCCGGTGTCAGGCCGCGCGGACCCAGGCGGCTCGGTCGCGCGCCTGACGCTCGACTCGGGTCGATGGGTGCGGAACACCGGTGAAGTCGTCCTTTCGCGGTCGCTTGCAGACGAGACGCAGCTGCGCGTGGGGGACACGCTCAGCGCGGCTTCCGACTCGCCCCTGCCATCGCTGTGGGTGGTGGGCATCGCCGTTGCGCTGGGCAACGACGCCGCGGCGTGGGTCTAGCCCGCGCAGCTGCCCACGACGTCCGGGCCGAACCGGCCGCCGGCGCAGTACCTGATGGCCTATCGCCTCAGGCAGGCCTCGACGTCCCACGACATCGCCGCGGCGATCGACGCGATCACGGCCGCCCTGCCGGCCAACGCCGTCCTCGACAGCTCGAACTACCTCGATGCAAAGCTCAACGCCGATCGCACGACCGCCGTGATGATTCCATTCCTGCTCGCGTTCAGCGTCTTCGCCCTGGTCGCCTCGGCGCTGATCATCGCCAACCTCGTCGGTGGCGCGGTGATCGCGGGGACTCGTGAGATCGGAATCATGAAGTCAGTCGGCTTCACGCCGGGCCAGGTGGTGGCCACCTTCGCGGGACAGATGCTGCTGCCGGCCGTCCTCGGCTGCCTCTTCGGTCTGCCGGCCGGCGTCCTGCTCAGCCAGCCGTTCCTCGACGACACCGCGCACGCGTTCGGCCTGCCGCGGACCTTCGGCTTCGCGCCTGGGCCAGACTTTATCGGCCTGGCGTCCATTCTCGGCATCGTCGCCGCGGTCACGGTCCTCGCCTCGCTGCGCGCCGGCCGTCAGAGCGCCGCCACGGCGATCGCGGCGGGAAGCGCGCCGGCAGGGGACGGCGGTTCGCTCCAGGCCCGTCTCGCGGGCTGGCTGCCGCTGCCGCGCTCGCTCAGCCTGGGACTTGGCGATTCGCTGGCCAAACCTCTTCGCTCGGGGATGACGATCGCCGCGATCGTCATCGGCGTCGCGACGGTGACCTTCGCCTCGGGCCTGCACTCGTCCCTCGCCCTCGTCGCGTCCGCGCTGACGCGCGATCAGCAGGTCCAGGTGCAGGTGTTTCGCGAGGCGGAGGGCAAATCGGCGCAGGGCGGCCTCACCGAATCGGAGGTGACGTCATTGATCGCGAGGCAACCCGGCACGGCCCGCTTCGTGCGCGTAGCGCATGCAGACCTCACGGTGCCGAGAGCGGGGGAGACCGTGCCCGTCACCGCCTACAGCGACGATTCATCGTGGCTCGGCTTCGCGCTGATCCGCGGACGGTGGTTTGCGGCGCCAGGCGAGGCCGTCGCACCGACCGCGTTCTTCACTCGCACCGGCGATCGCCTCGGCGACACGATCAACGTTTCGTTGTACGGCCAGCCGATCCAGCTCAAGCTCGTCGGCGAGATCTTCGACGCGCAGGGCGACGACGTCCTGCTCCGCACAAGCTTCGACTCCCTGCCGAGCAGGCTCGCGACGTGGAGTTACGAGATCCAGCTGTGGCCGGGCACCGACCCGATCGCCTACGCGTCGGCCATAGAAACCGCCAGCCCGAGCCTGACCGCGCGCCTTAACACCGAGAACGGCATCGACACCGCGTTCCTTCTCATCAACAGCGTCCTCGCGGGCCTGGCCCTGGTGCTTGGCCTCATCGCGGTGTCAGGCGTTTTCAACACGGTCGTCTTGAACACGCGCGAGAAGGCGCGGGACTTCGCGATCCTCAAGGCGGTGGGCATGACGCCGCGCCAGGTCGTCGTGATGGTCCTTGCGTCTGTGGCGGTGCTCGGGCTGATGGGTGCTGCCCTGGGGATACCGGCAGGGATCGGCCTGCACCGCTACATCCTCACCTTGATGGGCCAGATCGCGACCTCCACGGCCGTCCCGCAGCAGTTCTTCGGTGTGTTCGGCGTCACGTTGCTGGCCGTCCTGGCCGCTGCGGGAGTCGTCATCGCGATGCTCGGCGCGTTGCTTCCCGCTCGGTGGGCGGCGCGCTCCCGGATCACCGAAGTGCTCCAGGCGGAATGAGCCCTCAGCCCGCTCCGTCGGCGGACGTCGGCTCGAGGCCCGACAGCAGCTTCTTCAGCAGCGTGGCGAGCGACTTCTGCTCCTGCTTGGAGAGCGTCGCCAGCAGGGCTTTCTCGCCGCCGGAGTTGGCGCTGACCGCCTGGTCGAGCACCTGGCGGCCGGCGGCCGTCAGCTCGACCAGCACGCCGCGCCGGTCGCCTGGGTCGGGCTTGCGCTTGACGTAGCCGCGCTTCTCGAGACGGTCGAGCCGGCTCGTGATGCCCGCGGACGAAAGCATCAGCCCCTTGAACAACCGGGTGGGGGAGAGCTGCTGGCTGGGTCCCGCCAGCCGCAGGGCGCTGAGGACGCCGACCTCGCCCCGGTTGAGCCCAAAGCGGCCGAACGCCTCCTCCTGGCGGCGGGCGATGTGCTGACCGATCCGAGAAATTCGTGCTGTCACCCGATACGGCTCCATCTCCTGGCGAGAACGTACTGTGGCCCAGTCATCGAGGAGTGTGTCGGTCCAGTCCTTCGACATGCTCCAAGTATAAGGAATAGCTCTCTCCTGAGAAAGATTCTCGCTGTCAGGTATCTCTCTGCAGAGAAATATCGCGAAGCCCCAACCAAAATCAAATCTGGAGATGGAAGCAATGAAGACGCCAATCCTGACTGCCGCCGCGCTGGCCGGCCTGATGCTGGTCGCGGCGTGTGGATCATCGGGTTCCCTCTACGGAGCTGCGGGATCACCAACGCCTGCCGCATCGGCATCGCCGGCCGCATCGCCCTCGGCTGCGGCATCACCCTCGGCGCCTCCGGTCGGCGCCGGCCAGGCCATCGTCGGCGTCGGCAGCACGAGCCTCGGCCAGGTCCTGGTCGACAAGGCAGGCCGCACGCTGTACCTCTTCGTCGCGGACAAGGGAACGACCTCGACCTGTTACGGAGCCTGCGTGACCTACTGGCCGCCCCTGACGACGGTCGGCCAGCCGGTGGTCGGCATGGGCGCGAGCGCCACCCTCATCGGGACCGCACCGCGGACGGACGGCACGACGATCGTGACCTACAACGGCCACCCTCTCTACTACTTCGTCGGCGACAAGCAGGCGGGCGACGTCAAGGGCCAGGGAGTCGACGGCTTCGGCGGACCCTGGTACGTGGTCTCGCCGGCCGGCGCGCAGATCAGCTGAACCCCTCGGCTGATTCAGAAGCCACCGGAGCGGCGCTGCCACCGGTGGCTTCTTAGCGCGGTCGGAACGGAGACCGCTGGCCGCGCTAGACGGGCGGTTGATCCCGGTGAGGCTCGGTTGCGGATGGGCGCTCCTGTTCATCGGTGAGCTGCCCGAACACGGCGCCGACGGCGCCGAACAGAGCAGACCAGAAGAGGTAGCCGGACAGCGGGTGCTGCCAGTAGGGCAGGAGCGTCGCCGCAGGCACTGGATGGTCGCGGAGCACGGTCAGGAGCAAGCCCTCGACCACGAGCGGAAGAGCGAGGAACCACACCACCGCGCCTACCAGCAGGGATCCGAGGGCCACGTACATGCCGGAGCGCACCGATTGGTGGCGACGCGTGCTGCGGAATCCTGCGACGGCGACCACGAAGGGCACGACGAGGAGGAAGAAGAACGGACCAGCGGGGCTCCGGTCGTCTGTATCCAGCGCGCCCAGCATCAGGCCCGCCACCCCCGCGAGCCCGATCAGCCCGCCGTAGGACAGCTCCTCGCTGTACCAGACGCTGTCTTTGATCCCCGCGATCCTTGCATTCACGCCCGACAGTGTCTTGAGCGCGAACGCCATGCACGCCAACAGCATCATCGGCGGGACCAGGCGCCACTGGTCGTTCATCCACTGCGCGGCCGCGGCCATGCATTCGATGGCGGCGGAGAAGGTCACGACGGTCACGAGTCTGCGGGCGAAGCCTGGACGCCCCGGCGCGACGAGGAGCAGCAGAGCCAACGCGACCGCCGGAAAGACCAGGTTGCGCCAGTCCGTCACCACGGGCAGGACCGGCACGATCGTAAGGCTGCACACCCAGAGTCCGATCAACGACCCGAAGATCGCGTCGCCGTGCGGCTCCGCGGCGTGTTCCCGCAGGAGGCTGCGGAATTCATCCCACAGCACGGCCAGCCAGAATTCGAGGCCGGCACGGCGCTCGCCAAGCGTGGCCTGTCGGTAGCTGTCTTCGAAGGTGCGCCGCATGTGAGGTCCAAACTCGAGGCGATGAGCTCTCGGATAAAGTGCGACGAGCCTGGCGTACAAGCTGACTGCCCGGTCGTGGTCGGTTGCGTGCCGCGTCACGGCGCCGTCCGGCGGGGCGTGAGTCTCCGCATAAGCCGGCCGCGGCGAGCGACTGCCAGGACACGGGTATACCTCTCGAGCTCTGCCGCCAAGAGCATCCTGCCGCGATCCGTCGAGCGGTAGTAGCGGCGCCGTTCGTCGTCAAGCGCCGGATCAGGACGGTCGCCCGCCTCGGTGATCAGGCCGTCGGCGAGCATGCGCTTGATGGATCCGTAGAGGGTCCCCGTGCCCATCCGCACTGCGCCTTCGGTGTCGCGCTCGACCTGTTTCATGATCTCGTAGCCGTGCTTTTCGCCGCGGGCCAGCGCGAACAGGATGTTGAACACGGCCGGGGTGAGCGGGCGGCCCGCCTTCACGGCGCCATCATATGTCCGTCACGGACATAGTGCAAGGCCGCCGGCTGCGCGTCTCCTTGACCTGGTGCCCGGCTCGGGCGAGAATCCTGGTTCAGTTCCAACGCTGAACTCTGGGGAGGGGTTTAGACATGGCGAGCACTGCCCTTAGGCGCGACGAGCTGGCGTCCGAGCGGATTGCCGGCGGCATCCTACCCAAGGTCCTCGGTCCGTTCGACATGGTCGCGATCTTCGTCGCGATCGTGCTTTTCGCGAACCAGGGTTCGGTCATCCAGGCCGCCGGTGCGGCGGGCTTCATCTACTGGATCCTCGGCTTCGTCACGTTCCTCATCCCCGGCGCGATCGTCACCGGGCAGCTGGGCCTCATGTTTCCCGGAGAGGGCTCCATCTACGTCTGGACCCACAAGGCCCTGGGCAGCTTCTGGGGCTTCTTCGCCGGCTTCTGCGCCTGGTGGCCAGGCGTGCTGGTCATGGTCGCGACCGCCGACCTGATCGTGACCATGCTGCAGTTCCTCAACTCGGGCTGGCTCCAGGAGCCTTGGCAGCAGGGCGTGGTGATCCTGGCCGTGATCTGGTTCAGCACGGCGCTCTCCTTGCTCCGCTTCCGCGTGACCCAGAACATGGTCAACGCGGTGTTCGTCATCTACGGGGCGGCAATCGCCGCGGTCGCGCTCGCCGGCATCGCCTGGCTGCTAGGCGGCCACCCGGTCGCCAACGACTTCTCGCGCTCGGCATTCAGCCTGACCGGGAGCAACGCGACCTTCTACGGCCTGGTGATCCTGGCGCTGCTGGGCATCGAGGTCCCGCTGAACATGGGCGTCGAGATCAAGGACCGGCGCGCGATCACCAGCTACCTGTTCTGGGGCTCGCTCGTGGTCATCGTCGCCTATCTCCTGCTCACGTTCGGCGCCATGGTCGTGGTGCCACAAAAGGACGCGAACTCGACGACTGCAATCCTGCAGGCCGTGCAGCGGGCGCTCGGCACGCCCGCGGGCACTGTCGTCACCTTGATCCTGATCGCCTTCTTCCTCTTCAACACGACGGTCTACAACTACTCGTTCGCGCGACTGCTCTTCGTCTCAGGGCTGGACCGGCGGCTGCCCGCGATCATGGGCCGCGTCAACCGCAACAAGGTGCCCCACGTCGCAGTCCTGACCCAGGCCGTGATCACGACGATCATCACGGCGATCACGTTTATCGTCTTTTCCGGAAACCTGAACCTGTCGACTGAGGTCTACATCGTTCTCCAGGCCGCGGTGACGGTGATCTGGTGCCTGTCGATGATCATCCTGTTCATCGACGTGCTGGTGATCCGGCAGAAATACCCCAGCGAGTTCAAGGAAGCGCAGCTCGTGCACACAAGCCTGTTCGTGGTCGCCGCCGGTGCGGGCGCGATCGCGAGCGCTGTGGGCATCTGGGTGACGCTCTCCGGTTCCTGGAACACGGCGTTGATCGCCAACGGCCCGTGGCTGCTGATAGTCGGCGGCGTCGCGGTCGCCTCGATGGCGGTGGCCGCGGTCGTCTACATGCTGGGCGCTTCGCGCGGGGCAAAGGCTGAAGCTCCATCCACCCCGTGAACGCAAAGCAGACTGCGGAAAAGGCACGCGCGGACGGGCTTCGGCTCGTCCGCTTCCTTTACTGCGACAACGACGGCGTTATGCGTGGCAAGACGAGCGGCATGGCCGACCTCGAGACCAGGCTCGAGCGCGGCATCGGCCTGACGGTGGCCATGCAGGCGTTCACATTGCTCGATCACCTGGCGCCGTTCGAGGGCATGGGCCCGGTGGGCGAGATCCGCCTGGTGCCCGATCTCTCCACGTTCGCAGTGGCGCCGTACGCGCCCAACACCGGCGTGGTCCTGGTCGACATGCTCACCCTGGATGGCGAGCCGTACGCCGCGGACGGCCGCGCATTTCTCAAGCGAATCGTTCAGCGGGCAGCCGGCCACGACCTGAGCATCCTCGCCGCGTTCGAGCCCGAGTGGTCGCTTGCCAACCGCGTCGACGGCGGATATCAGCCCATCGACGAGAGCGGCTGCTTCACGAGCACCGGCATGAACACCGCCGCCGACGTGGTGGACGCCATCGTCAAAGCGCTCGAGGGCCAGGGCCTGGAGGTGGAGCAGTACTACCCCGAGCTCGGATGGGGGCAGCAGGAGCTGTCGATCACGCCCGCTCCAGCGCTCTCCGCGGCCGACCGCCACCTCATGTACCGCGAGACCGTTCGAGGTGTCGCCCTGCGCCACGGGTTGTACGCGCTGTTCGCTCCCAAGCCCTGGGCGGACCAGGCGGGCAACGGATGCCATCTTCACTTCTCGGCCTGGAGCAAGGACGGCCGCAAGAATCGCTTCTACGACCGCGACAAGGAATACGGGCTATCGACCACCGCGCGACAGTTCATGGCCGGCGTGCTCCATCATCTTCCCGCGCTGGTCGCGCTGACGGCGGCGTCGGTCAACTCCTATCGGCGCCTGCAGCCGCAGATGTGGGCCTCGGCGTATCGCGTGTGGGGACCGGACAACCGCGAGGGCGCGCTGCGGGTGGCATCGCCCACGAAGTCGCGCGAGTCCACGTCGACGAACATCGAGTTGAAAGCGAGCGACTCGAGCAGCAATCCCTACATCGCTCTGGGCGGCGTCATCGCCGCGGGGCTAGACGGTATCGAACGCAAGCTAGAGCCTCCGGCGCCCGTGACGGTCGACCCGCATCTCCTGAGCGACGCGGAGCGCCGCGCGATCGGAGCCGACCGCCTGCCTCAGAGCCTGCGCGAGGCGATCGACAACCTGAGTCGTGACCGGGTGCTGATGGACGCGCTCGGAGAGCGGCTTGCGGGTTCGTATGTGGCGGTGAAGCGAAGCGACATCGACGCGTTCGCCGCCGAGGACGAGGCCTTCGAGCTCCGCCAGCACGCGTACAAGTTCTAACCCCGGCAGCCCGGCCGGCTTTCTCCTCCGCAGCTGGGAGGAGGTGGCCGCCGTCGACCATCACTGTCATCCCCTGCTGAAGGCAGGCGCACCTCGAACCGCGTCCGACCTTCGTCGCGCCTTCACCGAAGCGACCGACGAGGCGATGATCGAGGCGCACACCCAGCACCTGGTCGCCTACCGAATTGCGCTGCGCCGCATCGCGGCGGCGCTCGGGTGTGAAGCCGATGAGGAGGCGGTGGTCGCGGCTCGGCAGAAGGTGGAATCCGATCACCTGATGCAGCAGACGCGGACCGGCTTGCTGATCCTCGACCACGGTTACGCTGGCGGCGCGGCCATGTCACCGGAAGAACACGCCGCTGCGATCCGGATTCCGCAGCGTGATGTCGTCCGGCTCGAGACCATCGCAGAGGGATTTCTCGGCGCGAGCGACAACGTGACGTCGTGGCTCGCCGCCGTCACGAACGAGGTGGAGGCGAGGGTCCGCGGTGGAGCGGTGGGAGTCAAGACGATTGCTGCGTATCGGGCCGGTCTGCGCCTGGACGCACCCGACCCCTCGCATGTCGCGTCCGACTTCGGACGGCTCCACGCCCAGGCCGCGGCCGGCCGGCCGGTCCGCCTCGAGGGCGCGCCGCTGTGCCACTCGCTCCTTCTCGAGGCCGCGGCGGCGTGTGCGTCCCTGGGCGTCCCGTTGCAGGTGCACTGCGGTTTCGGCGACCCCGACGAGGACCTGGCGCTTGTCTCGCCGCTCGGGCTTCGCCGGCTGTTCACCGAGCCGCGCTTCGCTGGATTGAAGGTCGCCCTCCTCCACTGCTACCCGTACCACCGCGAGGCGGCTTACCTGGCCTCGGTCTTTCCGGGCGTCTACATGGACCTGTCGCTGGCGATTCCGATGGCCGCCCACGACGGCGCGCGGGCGCTAGGCGAGGCGCTTGGCCTGTGCCCGATCAGCAAGCTCCTGTACGCCACCGATGCCACGCGGTACGCGGAGGTCTACCTGGTCGCGGCGAGCCTCCACCGCGAGGCACTCGCCGGCGCGCTGGGCGAGCTGGTCGACGGCCTGTGGCTCACGCGAGAGGAAGCGGTCGAAGCGGGCCGAGACGTGCTCGCGCGGAACGCGCGGAGGCTCTACCGGCTGGACTGAGCGGGGTCAGGCGACGGGGCGCCTGTCAGTCGACGAGGACCTCCACGTGGCCCACGTCTACCTGGACCATCTTGTTGAGCGGATCGCGCCGCGCCACCTCGTTGACGAGGTCGACCACTGCCTCGATCTCGGCGCGCAGCTCGGCCACGTCCTCCCCCGGGGCGCGGATGTCGATCACCGAGTACGAGTCGTGCCTGTCGAGCTGATGGGCCTTCCAGTGGTAATTCCAATCTGTTGGGTGGTTGCGCAGCAGCGTCGCCAGCACTGCGCCCCACGTGGATTCCTCGGCGGGTGGTATCTGCTCAATTACGGCTCTCATCTCGAGCTCAGCTTAAGCCGGAACCCAAATCCGACGACGGGAGACCTCTTGAGCGGCGCTTGAGCCCGGGTTGAGGGGCTCGTCCGAATCTCATGCCGGCGGTCCAAGAGACCGACTGAAACCGGGACGAGGAGACAGAAATGGAAGCAAGGCAAACGTTGGCAGGGAGTGCCGTTCCCAAGGGTCTGGTTGCGCTGCTCGCGATCTCCATCGCGATCGCGCTGGCCGCCGTGGGATCACTCGTCGCGCGAGACATGGCCGGTTCGAACGCGTCCGTCAATCGAGCGGTTCACGCCGCGCCGGGGACCGTCCTCCGCCAGGACAACCCGGTCCAGGCCGCGCCCGCGCTTCTCGACCGCGGCGCCGAAGGGCAGTCGAGCGCACCCGCCGGAACCCACATCGGACGGAGCTCGGGAACCCAGTCGATCGAAGGCTCGGACGGCGCCGTCAAGGCGACGACTCCGAAGGCGAACGTCGACCAGATGCCAGGGTTCAGGTTCTAACCCGGTCGAGGAGAGGGAGGTCGCGGAGAGGGACCGACGCGGTCCCTCTCAGTCTTTTGTGCCACGAGAGCCCTAACTGACTCCCTCCAGCAACGCCTTCAGCTGCGCGGGGCTGATGTTGCCCCCGGAGCAGATCAGCGCCACGGTGCGGCCGCGTAGAGAAGAGCGCAGCTTCAGCGCCGCCGCGAGCGCGGCAGCCCCCGCAGCTTCGACCAGCGTGCGGGTCTTCTCGATCATGGCGAGAGTCGCCCCGTCGATGTCGTCGTCGGACACGAGCACGAACTCGTCGAGCAGCCTCCGCATGATCCGCTGCGGCAGCTCGAATGGGGTGGCGGTGGACAGGCCCTCGGCGCGGGTTCGGTTGGGTGACTCCTGCAGCGTTCCCGATTTCCAGCTCAGGTAGGCAGCCGGCGCCGCGTCCGACTGCACGCCGATGACGCGGATTGCAGGATTCACGGCCTTGGCCGCGATGGCGGCCCCGGCCGCGCCCGACCCGCCTCCGATGGGGACGATGACCGTGTCGACACGCGGCTGCTCCTGCAGGACCTCGAGGGTGTGCGTGCCCACGCCGGCGATCAGCAGCGGTTCGTCGCCGGAATGGATGTAGCGGTAGCCGTTCTCACGGGCAAGCTCCTCGGCGTGCCGCCGTGCGTCGTCGTACCGCACGCCCCGCTGCACGACCTCCGCGCCGAGGTCCTGCATCGCCTCGACCTTCACCGGGTTGGCGACGGCAGGCGCGCAGATGATCGCGCTGACCCCAAACAGGCGCGCCGCGTAGGCGACCGACTGGCCGTGGTTGCCGGTCGAGGCGGCGATCACGCCGCGCTGCCGCTCGTCCTCGCTGAGCCGGCTCACCAGGTTGATGCCACCGCGCACCTTGAACGCGCCGGTCGGATTGTGGTTCTCGTGCTTCACGTAAACCTCAGCCCCGACCAACCGCTCGAGTGCGGGGTATCGGCGCAGCGGCGTCGGCTCCAGGTAGGGCCGGATCGCCTTCGCGGCGTCGAGGACGTCGGCGAAGTCGGGCTCTCTTAGCTCGATCACGGGTCATCAGATTAGGCTTGCGCCATGCCCAGTGCGGAGCTGCGCGGCCGCCGCTTCCACTACGAGGACTCGGGTGGCTCCGGGCTGCCGCTCGTGCTGAGCCATGGGTTCCTGATGGATTCCGAGATGTTTGCTCCCCAGGTGGCGGCGTTCTCCGGCCGGCACCGGGTCATCACGTGGGACCAGCGCGGCCATGGCAGGACCACGTCGGGTGACGAGCCGTACAGCTACTGGGATTCCGCCGACGACCTTGCTGGGCTGCTCGACCATCTCGCTGTGCAGAGAGCGGTGCTGGGCGGAATGAGCCAGGGAGGATTTCTGTCTCTTCGGTTCGCCTTGAGTTATCCCGAGCGCACGGCCGGCCTCGTCCTCATCGATACGCAGGCCGGGACCGAAGACCCGGACAAGAGCCTGCAGTACGACCTCATGCACGACGTCTGGGTCAACTCGGGACCGAACGATCAGCTGCTCGAGATGGTGGCCGCGATCATCGTCGGGAACCAGCGCCCGGAATCGGAGGCGTGGATCGCCAAATGGAACGCGCGCGATCCCCGCAGCCTGACCCGCATCTACCGCACCCTGATGGACCGCGACGACCTCACGGATCGGCTCGGTGAGATCGTCGCGCCCTCGATCGTCATCCACGGGGCCGAGGACACGGCTATCGACCTGGAGCTTGCGGAGGCGCTGTGCCGGGGTTTGAAGGGCTGTGAGAAGGTCGTCCGGATCGAAGGCGCCGGTCATGACAGCAGTGAGACGCATCCGAAACCGGTCAACGTCGCTATCGAGCGTTTTGTAGCCTCGCTAGGCCAGCCCGTCTAAGCCGGATCAAGTCCGGCGCTGTCCCGAATATGTTGCCGCGCGCGCTCCGGCTCCCCCCGACGCCGCCCGACACGACGCCTTCCTGAGACGCCCGACAATTAGGCGGTGGCGGCGAGGGAGCTGAGGCTCGGGGTCTTCGTCCCCCAGGGCTGGCGCATGGACCTGGCGGACATCCGCGACCCGGTCGCGAAGTACGAGACCATGAGCCGCTGCGCCCTCGAGGCAGAGCGCGCCGGCTTCGACGCGGTGTTTCTCTACGACCACTTCCACACCGTGCCGACGCCGCAGCTGGAGTCCGTCTTCGAGTGCTGGACGTCGACGGCCGCGCTCGCCCGGGACACGACCACGGTGCGCCTCGGCCAGATGGTCACGTGCAACGGCTACCGGCCGCCGTCGCTGCTCGCCAAGATGGCGAGCGGCATCGACGTCATGAGCCGCGGGCGGCTGATCCTGGGCATCGGGGCGGGTTGGTACGAGCACGAGTACCGCGCCTATGGATATGAGTATCCGGAGACCCCGGACCGCCTGCGGATGCTGCGCGAGTCGCTGCAGATCATCAAAGCGATGTGGACGCAGGACGAGGCGACCTTCGAAGGCCGCTTCTACCAGGTGCATGGCGCGATGAACGAGCCCAAGCCGGTGCAGAAGCCCCACCCGCCGATCTGGATCGGCGGCGCGGGCGAGAAGGTGACGCTGAAGCTTGTCGCGCAGTACGGCGATGCGTGCAACTTCAACGCGGACGTAGCGACCGTGCGGCGCAAGCTCGATGTGCTGCGCGAGCACTGCGACTCCGTGGGCCGCGACTACGACTCGATCACGAAGACGATCGAGTTCTACACGATGCTCGGCGACCGGCGCGAGATCGACCGCGTGGTCGCCGACACTGCGCGGCGGACTGGAGAGGACGAATCCTACGTGCGCTCCTGGCACCCTTGGCACGGCGACGCGAACCACATCGCCGAGCTGATCCACGAATACGCAGACGCCGGCATCGAGTACGTCATCGTCAACCTGCCCAACGCGTTCGAGGGCGGCGTGATCAGCCGCTTCGCCGAGGAAGTCTTTCCTCGGGTGGGCGTTCAAGCGTTATCGAGATGAGGGATGGCGACAAGCGAGCGGTACCGCCGGGGCGAGAACGCCGCCGAGTTCGTACCGGGTGACGTCATCCTCACGCACCGCCACAAGCTCTTTGCCGCGCTGATCAGCCTCGCGGAGCGGCGCCGGTTCAGGGGTCCCGACGCCGTCTATGCGCACTGGAGTCACGCCGCGGTGATCGTCGGACGCGACGGAGCCGTGGTCGAAGCGGAGTCCCTGGGGACGACGCGCAGCCCGATCTCCAAGTACCGGGACGACGAGTACCACCTGGTCAGGCTCGGCCCGCAGTTCACGGAGGAGGCCAGGCGGCAGACCGTCGCTTACGCCGAGGAGCAGGTGGGCAACGCTTTTGGCTACCTCGACATGCTCGGCGCGAGCCTGTACCTGATCTTCGGCTGGCCGCTGCGATGGGTCCGGTCCAACCACGAGATCTGCTCGGGCCTGGTGGTGCAGGCCCTGCAGCGCGGTGGCCTGCTGCTCGATCTCGATCCGGCGCTGAGCCTGCCGGCGGACATCGCCAAGGCCTTCGACGTTCGCCAGTAGGGCGCGATCGGCGCGCTTGATCGCGCGGCGCGCCCGCGATCGAAAGTTGGTATATGGCGCTTAGGTTTCGCATCTTGCGGGCAAGAAATATCTAATCGCTCGCGTTAGGGCGAACCCCGCATCAAGGGCAAGGTTCGAGCCCTCGGAGGCAGACACAGATGAGTGTTCTGCTCTTGGTCCAGATCGTGGTGTCGGCGCTTGCCATCGTGGCCCTGTACGTGGTTCTGCGCTCGATCGTCGTGATCGGGCCGGCCGAAGTCGGTCTTGTCATCAAGCGCATCTCCACGCGCCACAACACGACTGACACGCCGATCGCCTTTGCTGGCGAAGCCGGCTACCAGGCCGACCTTCTGATGCCCGGCGTCCGCTTCAAGCTCTGGCCGACGTACACGGTCATTCGCTACCCGTGGGTGCAGGTCCCCGCGGGCGAGATCGGCGTCGTGATCTCGCAGATCGGCGAGCCGCTGCCGACCGGCGCCAAGTCGGCGCTCTTTCGTCCGGCTTTCGGCAACTTCACCGACCTGCGCGGCTTCCTCGAGGGCAAGGGCCAGAAGGGCGTGCAGCGTCCCGTGCTGCCTCCCGGCACCCTGGCGCCGATTCACCCCGTTGCGTTCCTGGTCGTCACCTCGACCAAGGCGTATGGGCTGCCCGTCGACCGGCAGATCCTGGCGCGCGGCCCGCTGTCCGCCGCCTCGTTCGGCCTCCACGCCGACCAGCTGCGCGTCACCGTGATCGCGCCCGACGGCGCGCAGGACATGGTCGGCATCGTGACCACGCTCGAGGGCGAGCCGCTCGGCCCCGCCGACATCGCCGGCCGCATCGGCGGGTTCGGCGACATAGCAGCGCTCGAGGCGCAGCCTGAGATCACCGACTCGGAGCTGATCGAGGCTCTCCTCGGCAAGAAGAACGAGCTGCACAACAACTACCAGGACTTCCAGGCGTTCCTGGACAGGGGCGGCAGGATCGGCCTCCAGCACGACCCGCTGCTGTACGGCGCCTACCTGCTCAACCCCTTCCTCGTGCGCGTCGAGCTCGCGCCGATGCTGGTGGTCAACCAGGGCGAGGTCGCCGTGATCAAGGGCTACGTCGGGCTCCCCACGCTCGACACGTCGGGTCCCGAGTTCAAGTTCGGCTCTATCGTGCAGCCGGGGCACCGCGGGATCTGGCGCGAGGCTCTGCGCACGGGCAAGTACCCGCTGAATCCGCGCATCTACGCCGCGGAGAAGGTGCCGACTTTCATCCTCACCCTGAACTGGGCTGAGGCAAGCTCCGTCGCGCACAACCTCGACGCGCAGCTGAGCCCGATCGAGGGCAAGAGCCGCGAAGGTTTCGTGTTCAAGATCGACCTGCAGGTCCAGATCCACGTGCCCGACACGAGGGCGCCGAAGGTCATCTCGATGGTCGGCTCGATGCAGAACCTGGTCAACGAGGTGCTGCAGGCGGCGGTCGGCAACCACTTCCGCAACACGCTGCAGGCACTGGAAGCCGTCCGCTTCATCGAGACGCGCGACCAGGTGCAGGCGGCCGCCCTCGAGGCCATCTCCCGTTACCTGGCGGCGTACGAGGTGGAGACGCGTGGCGTGTACATCCAGGACGTCACGTTCCCTGCCGAGCTCGTCGCCGTGCTGACCCGGCGCGAGATCGCCAACCAGGAGAAAGCGACGTTCGAAGAGCAGAAGGACGCGCAAACGGTGCGCATCGACCTGGAGAAGGCGCGCGGCACGGCCGACATGCAGGCCGAGCTGGCCAAGGCGCAGGTCTCGGTCGACATCAACCGCGCTCGGGCTAACGCCCGCATGGCGGAGGCGGACGGCGAAGCGGCGTTCGTGCGCGTGACCGGCGAGGCCGAAGGCTCGCGCCGGCGCGCGATCGGCCTGGGCGACGCGGCCGCTGTCGAGGCGCTCGGCCTGGCCAAGGCCCGCGGCTACGAGGCGCAGGTGCGCAGCCTGGGGTCGACCCCGACCGCGGCGGTGGCGATCGCCGGCGCCCTGTCCGAGGGCAAGCTCGATGTGGTGCCGGAGGTGCTCGTCACCGGCGGCGGCGGAGCCCTGGAAGGCCTGGCCGCGGCCTTCATGCGCAGCCTCAACAGCCACGGTGAGGGCCTGGAGAAGCACGCAGAGGGAGGGCGATGAGCTCGCCCTCCTCAACTCGGTTGTTAACCCCTATCGGGCAGAATTCCACCTGCGTGATGGAGGGGACCTTCCAGTGAGCCGCATCCTCGGCATAGGGCTGGCCGCCGTGCTCGCGATCGGCGTCCTCGCGGCGATCGCCATCTCGTACGCGCAGGGGCACAACTCACCCACGACCCGGCTCGTGACTGTCCGCGGCGTGATCGGCTCCGAGAAGCAGCCCTTCTTCCAGGACTCCGCGGTGATCGCGGAGTTCCACTCCCGCGGCTACGACGTCCAGGTCGATAC
>DATIOJ010000070.1:0-10028 GCA_035473355.1 Candidatus Limnocylindrales bacterium | reverse complement strand
CTCGGTGGTGTGCGAGATCACCACCACGGCATCCTCGCCCCGCAGCGACCGCTCGCCGTACACAAACGCCGCGGAGGACCTGACGTGCACCTCCTTATCCCCGGCCGCGAACATCCACGCGCCAAGCTCAGCAGCACGCTGACTCGTCCCTGTGCCCACAAGCCAAATGCGACGCGCAGGTTCGAGCTCTGAAACCGCACCGTGTAGATCCAGCGCCAGGACCCTGGCCAGCAACTCGGCTTGAGCCGCGATCGTCTCCGCCAGCAACGTCATCAGCAGGCAAGGAGTAGCACACGTTGGGAGCGTTGCTCACGGGCGGACCTCCGTAAGCCAGGGTGGGGCTTCTCAGGTCAAGATGCGTTGACGGAGTGGCTGCCGGAGAACCATTTGGTGTGGACGATCTTGGGGGCGGTCGATCAGATCGACCTTGGTCGTTTCTGTGAGGGCTATCGGCTGGGTGGCGCGGGCCGGCCTCCGTACGACCCGGCGATGCTGGTGGCCTTGCTTTTGTACGCCTACGCGCGCGGGAACCGGTCCTCGCGGGGGATCGAGCGCGCGTGCTGGGAGGACGTCGCTTACAAGGTGATCTGCGCGATGCGCACGCCCGATCACTCGACGATCGCGGAGTTTCGCCGCCGGCACGAGGCCGACATCGGCGAGTTGTTTGATGACGTGCTTGGCCTGTGCCGGGAGGCGGGGTTGGTGTCGGTCGGGGTGATCACGATCGATGGGACGAAGATCAAGGCCAACGCGTCAATGGATCAGAATCGCTCCTACCGGGAGGTCGTCACCCAGATCCTGCGCGAGGCCGAAGAGATCGACCGCCAGGAGGACGAGCTCTACGGCGAGAAGCGTGGCGATGAGCTGCCCGAGGAGCTGCAGACCGCGGAGGGCCGCCGGCGAGCGTTGGCGGAGGCCAAGCGTCGGCTGCAGGAACGCAAAGCCCGCCAGGTCGAGGACGGGCGTGAGCCGGTTGCGGAGCTGGTCGTGGATCCGGAGTCGGTGCTCGCGCGTGGCGGGCGTCGTGGTGGACGGCGCGAGTGGTTCAGGGTCTCGCGCCGCGAACTGGAGGAGCGTCGGGAACGCCATGCGCAGCCGATCGCGCGTGACCGCGATGACCGGCTGTTGCAGGCGCTTGATCGGCTTGAGGAGAACCACCAGGTCGAGCTGGCCGCCAACCGGGCCTATGAGCACTGGCGCGCGAACTCGCGCGACACCAAGGGCCGGGTGCTGAAGGGCAACAGCAAACCGTTCACGCCGCCGGCGGAGCCCGAGGGAACGATCAATCTCTCTGATCCGGACTCGAGGGTGATGCGCACCAAGGGGATGCCGCCACGGCAGGCCTACAACGCGCAGGCTGCCGTCAACGAGCAGCAGGTCATCCTCGCCGCGGAGATCACGGTTGACGCCCCGGACTTCGGGCATCTCGAGCCGATCGTGAACACGACCCTGGCCAACCTCGAGCGTCACGGTGTCACCGAGCAGCCTGGTGCTGTGCTCGCTGACGCCGGCTACTGGCACACCCGGCAGATCCAAAAGCTCACCGACAGTGGGCTTGATGTGTTGGTCCCGCCGGATGGCGCGATGCGCGAAGGGAAACGACCAGGCTGGGAAGACGGGTTTTACGAGGTCATGCGCGGGAAACTCAAAACAGAGCGTGGGCACGGTCTCTACAAGCTGCGCAAGATCACGATCGAGCCCATCTACGGCCAGATCAAATACAACCGCCGGGTCGAGCACTTCATGCGCAGAGGCAGATCCGCCGTGCACTCAGAGTGGCGGCTGGTCACAGCGACCCACAACCTCTTGAAGCTCCACAGCCACTGGATAGCCAGCACCGCCTGACAGGACATCACGCTGTCGCTGGGATCACAGCCCGAGCCAAATCGCCAGACCCACCCCAGAATCACGCTCGTTCTGGATTCTCCGACGGCCTCCCACGCGAGCGATCGTCGCAGCCCGGACCCGCGTTCATCTCCGGACGCGCATCTCCGCGCAGCCGCCCGCGGTCTCCCTAGGCGCGCGGCACGCAGGAGCGCGGAGGCCTCGCCAAGCATTGCTCAGTGCGCCGACGGATGGAGCCCCGCCGCGACTCGAAGGACATGTAGTAACTGGTCGACAGAGGCGACCAACACGTCATCCTCGACGCGCTCGATGCTCCGCGCCCTGACAAGGCACACCACGGCAAGGGCGCCATTGCGAGCCCACCTGCGCCGGCGCCGCGACAGCCACTCCGCCTGCTCATGCACACGCGCCAGGTGGTTACGTCGTACGTCCTGGTCGACGAGGTAGGCCAGAGGCGCGGTGGCGATGGTGCTCCGTTTCCTCTGGCCCCCTCCCGAACCCGGCGTGAACCTTTCAGCTCACCGGGCTCTCCAGCGACTGTTCCGTGATTGACGCAGCTGCCGTCCTGGGGTAGATGCTGGCGTAGCAGTGTTCGCAGACCACGAGGGTCTTGCGACGACGCTTGACCATGATCTGCGCCCATTCGGGCTGCGGCTGTCCGGGCTTGTCGAGGTCGGCGAGTTTGCGGATCTGGTGCACGCGCACCTTCTCCGCTTCTCCGCAGATCTCGCACTGTCCCGCCAGGAGCCGATGAATCAGCTCTTTGCGGCGGGCGGGCCCTCGGACAGGAACGCGGTCCCGCAGGATCGCGGTCTTCTGCCGCCTGAGCGGAATGCCACCGAACGTGACGACCAACGGCGTCTTGCCCTCGCCGCGATCAACGACGGCTTGCATGCATGTGCGCGGCCCGTCCGGCGTCTCGATCGTGGCCGCGTACTTGCGGGCCATCTTCGTCACCGTCGAGTCGTGCTTGCCTGCCAGCGTCTTGAGCATTGAGGTCACCATCACCCAGCGCAGCCGACTGAGCCGGTAGACGTCGCCGGCCAGCAGGTAGTACTGGACGATGCCGCGGTACTCGGCGCCGTAGTGGCTGATGATCGTGTGGTCCTGCTCGTTCATCAGCTCGGGCCGTCGCTCGGGTTTGCCCCGTTGCATGTACCTGACGCATTTGGTCGCGATCACCTCCCGGGGCACGCGCAACCGGATCCCGCCGTTGAGCGTCCTGCGGCCAGCGGTGAGCTTTCGGTCGTCGTGCTGGACGGTGATCTCGTAGCCGAGGAACCGCGCCGCGCTGGTGCGGGCGTGGGTGATCAGCGTCTTGGTCTCCGACAGCTCCAGCGCGAGTTCCTCGTGCAGAAACTGACCGAGGCGACGTTTGATCTCCTCAGCTTCTGATCGTGGTCCGGCGAACCCGAGCAGGATGTCATCTGCGTACCGGAGGTAACGCAGCCGCCGATAGTCCGGATCGTACGGATCCAGACCCGGAAGGCGGCGTTGCTGCATGCGCAGCACTCGCACCGCGGCATGATCGCCACGCTTGCGAGCACGACCGATCGCGGCCGTGATCCTTTTGTGCTCAGGATTGGATTTCCTGCGCACACCTCGGGTGTATTCCGGCATCAGAACCGTCTCGACAAACGCGTCCAACCTATCCAGGTAGATGTTGGACAGGCACGGGGAAAGAACCCCGCCCTGCGGCGCGCCGCTGAGCGTGGCACCCCACACCCAATCCTCCAAGTACCCGGCAGCCAGCATCTGGCTGATCAGCCGAAGCAACCGGTGATCGTGGATCCTGTCGCCCAGCGTCGCGAGCATGACCTGATGGTCAAGCTCGTCGAAGCACCGGGAGATGTCGCCCTCGATAAACCAGGTCGTTCCCGTCCAGGTGTTCGCCACCTCGCGCAACGCGGTGTGGCACCCCCGGGCGGGCCGGAAACCGTGAGAGCAGTCGGAGAACTGCGGCTCGTAGTACGCCTCCAACAGCAGACGCACGACTTCGCCGACCAGCTTGTCCGACCACGACGGCAATCCCAGCGGCCGCTTTCTCCCGTCCTTCTTGGGAACGTAGTGGCGCCTGACGGGCTTGAACCGGTAGCGCTCGTGACGCAACGCGTCGATGATGCGCTCGATCTTGCCCATGCTCATGCCGTCCGCGGTCTCCGCGTCGGGTCCCGGGGTCATCGCTCCCTTGTTGGAATAGATGCGCCCGTAGGCCAGCAGATACAACTGCGGGTTGAACAACTGTCGATACAGCTCATCGCACGGCAGGCCGCGCCTGCCGCGTTCACGGAGGACCTCCAAGACCGTTTCGGCGCTCTGCATTACGCATACCTCGCGGCGCTTCGATGTCCCGTCACCTGTGCCCCTTCGCCCTGTGGACGGCTTTCCCGTCCTCCTTGGTGGGACGCAACTCCCACGACTACTACGAGCACTCCGTCACCCTGGGGCTCGCACCCCGAGGATTGATCCCGCGTTCGTCCCTGTTGCACGTCCGAGCGTGACGTAGGCGTCCCACTCATCTCCTTGATTGCCCTCACTGGGCAACGCTCCACACCCCGAAGGTTGCGACAGCCAACGAAGAAAGCCGTCGCAGAGCATGGTGCCGGTCACAAGCGTCTTTCCGGCAGACGGATCGTTGCATCGTCTGGAGATTGGGATTCCGGCAATCCAGCTTTCGCCATATCACGCGGGTCCCGCGACACCCCAGCCCTGACGCTTCGGCTGACCATCGCTTCAATGGCATGCTGCTGTCCCGTTCACCTTTCAGATCCGGGTAAGCCATCGGACCCAAGAACCTCCCTTCGAGTTCCTCCCGGCTAAGCCGGGGATACAACAGGGCGCCTCGCGGCGCATTTCGTCTCGATCACCACCGCGATGCCGGTGGGCGCGATCGCGACCGAGTCGATGTCTCCCCGGCCTTGCCAGGGGAGAGTGCCGAAGCCGCCAGCCCTCCCTCTGGAGTACCGCGAGCGCGCGCTGGACCTCGTCCTCCGAGCGGGCGCCGACACGACTGCGGCCCGCCAGCGAGAACCAGTGGCGTGCGTAGAAAGCCAGCCCAACGGCCATGAGGAGCAGCAGCCCGCCGAGCGACGCCGCTCCCGCGATCGCGACCGCGAGCAGCCCGACGACGACGCTTCCCAGCGCCGCCTTTCCGGCGTGAGAGAGCCGGCGATACTGCTGGCGACGCGCGTAGTTCACGCTGCGACCGCCTGGAGCTCGCAGCCAGCGCCGAACGCGCTCTCGCTCTCGGTTAGCTCTGCCATTGCTCGATCGCCCCACCGCTGCCAGACAGTCCTCTGGAAGCGTCGGGTATCGGGTCAGGCTGCGAACTCTTGCGGGCCCGCTCGCGAAATTGGTCCGCGATTGGACCAGAAGAAACGAAAAAGCCCCGCGTTAGCAGGACTTTTGGTGATACCGCTACCGGGATTCGAACCCGGGTTTCCGCCGTGAGAGGGCGGCGTCCTAGTCCCCTAGACGATAGCGGCGAGGGTCGGTGATGGAGGGTAGCGGGTCTGATCCGGAACGCCGTCTCCTTGATAGGGTCATACGGTCGCGGCTGTGGCGGAATTGGTAGACGCGCAGGCTTCAGGTGCCTGTGCCCTTAGGGGCGTGGAGGTTCGAGTCCTCTCAGCCGCATCGCACTGCAGGTAGGCGTCGGGGCGACGCCGCCGGGCGTGACGGAAACGTCCCAGTCGAGGGTCAGGTGACCCGGGTTCGGGATGAAACCGCTCCCCCAGAACGGAAACGTCCCGCGGCCCCAACCGGGACGACTCCGGTGGGACGTTTCCGTCCCTGGAGATGCGCGCCGCCGTGACAGTTCGGGTGGACATAACGGGGCGTTCCGACACGCCTGTTCAAACCCTCGAATTGCTCGTATTTCCTACTTGACAGTGCGCAGACGTATGAATAGCGTGAATTCGCCTGTCGTCGGCTACCGACGCGTACGAAAAATGAGCTCAGGGCTTTCATCCAGCGCGGCTGCGAGCGCGCACGGACACCTCGCAGATCCGGACGGCAACGGACGCCGCAACGTCTCCCACCGTCCCCTCTCAGACCGCGACCGAGAGATGTTCGAGCTCCGAGCGGCGGGCTGGACCCTTCGCCAGATCGGCGAGCGCTACGGGATCTCGCGCCAGCGCGTCGACGAGATCGTGCGCGACCGCGGCGGCCCCGAGCTGCCCGACGTGATCGCTGCGCGCCGCGCTCGCGAGGCCGAAATCATGCAGGAGCGCTCGGAGGACATCCGCCAGTGGTGGCGAGCCGGTTTGCCGATCGCCACCATCGCCGAACGGCTGGGCCTGCCGGCGGCGCGGGTGCAACGCGCGATCGACGGCGTGCTGACGCCGATGGACCGCGCCCACCGCAACCGCTCGATCGTGATGCGCACGCGCACGCCCCGCTACACCGACCAGCAGCTGATCGACGGCATCCGGCAGGTGGCGGCCCGGATCGAGCGCACCCCCACTCAGGAGGAGTACCGCGCACACGCGCACGAGCTGGGCCTCGCCAGCATCCTGACGCTCGGCAAGCGGTTCGGCGGTTGGCAGGCCGCGGTGTTGGCGGCCGATCTGCAACCGCTTGGGCACGGCCGCGGACTCGGATCGCGGCGCGTGTGGGACAAGGAGGCGTGCTGGCGCGCGCTGGAGAGGGTCGCCGACCAGCTCGGAAGCCCGCCGCGGTTTCAGTCCTACGTCATGCTCTCGACCGGCCGCGCCGACCTGCCGTCTGGACCGACCGTGCGCAATCAGCTCGGCCGCTGGATCGACATCGTGATCGAGCTGTCAGCACGCCGCAACGCGGGCCCGGAGCTCGCAACCGCGGACTGACCGCCTCGGCCGCAGCACGAACGCTCTCTAGACCCAGCCCTTCTCCTCGGCCAGCTTCAGCGCCTCCGCGCGATTGCGCGCGTCGAGCTTCTGCATCACCGACGACAGGTGGTTTCGCACCGTGCCGGGCGACAGGTACAGAGCACCGGCGATGTCAGCGACCGTCGCGTAGTTGCGAGAAGCGGCGAGCACTTCTTGCTCGCGCGCGGTCAGCGGGCTCTCCCCCTCGCTGAGCGCAGCTGCCGCCAGGCCCGGATCAACAATGCGCTCACCCGCGACCGCGCGCCGGATCGCCGATGCCAGTTCCTGCGCCGGGGCGTCTTTGAGCAGGAACCCCGATGCGCCGGTCTCCATCGCGCGCCGCAGATAGCCCGGGCGCCCAAACGTCGTCAGGATCAGGATCCGGCAGCCCGGCAGAGCACCGCGCAGCTGCGCCAGCGCCTCGAGGCCGGTCGCGCCGGGCATCTCAATGTCGAGCAGGGCGACATCGGGGGCAACGGACTGCGCCGCAGCGAGCACCTCGTCGCCGCGGGCGACCTGCGCGACCACCTCGATGTCGGGCTCGAGGCCGAGCAGGCTCGCCAGCGCGCCGCGCACCATGCCCTGATCCTCGGCGAGCAGGACGCGGATCACGGCGCCGGCACCGGGACCCGGACGGCGAGCCTGTACCCGCCCGCCGCACCGACGCCCGCTTCGATCTGCCCGTGCAGCCGGGCGACACGCTCACGCAGCCCCTCGAGCCCGTGACCGTCATGGCCGTTGGCGATGGCATCCTCGCACCCCGGCCCGTCGTCCACGACCTCAACCCCGGCCTCGCCCAGCCCGGCCATCACCTTCACCGAGCAGTGGCCGGCGCCGCTGTGGCGGATGACGTTGGTCGCACCCTCGCGCACTGTCCATGCCAGCACCGCCTCGATCGGCGGGTCAAACGTCACCGCCGGGCGCTCGATCTGTGCCTCGATCCCGGCAGCGGACAGCGCCATCTTCGCGCCCGCGATCTCCTCGTCGAGCGTCGGCTGGCGGTAGCCGCTGACCGCCTCGCGCACCTCGGTCAGGGCTCCCCGCGCCACCTGCTCGATCTCGGACACGTGCCCCGCTGCCTCGGCCGGCTGCTCGCGCATCAGCCGCCCCGCAAGCTCCGCCTTCAAAGCGATCACCGACAGGCTGTGACCCAGCAGGTCGTGCAGATCGCGCGCGAACCGAGCGCGTTCATCGGCGACCGCGAGGCGCGCGAGCTCGGCGCGCGCCGCGTGCAGCTCCCGGTTGCGCGTGCGCAGATCCGCGACCACGAGCATCAAAGTGCCGACGCCCAGTGTCGAACTCGCGAACCCGAAGATCGACCCCAACGAAGCATCGACAGCCAACAGCGAGCCGACACACAGGGCCGTGCACAGCAGCACGCCATAAAAGTTGAATGGCGATCGGACGCACATCGCGACCGCCACGACGGTGAAGATGAACAGCGTCCCCCAGCCCTGCCGGTCGAGCGCGGTGAGCGCGACGGAGATGGCCAGCAAGGCCCCCACCGAGAGAAGCGCCTGACGGTCGGGCAGTGGCTTCTCCTGGATCACGGCGATCGAGACGAACACCGCCACGAACACGACCGTCGCGATGACGGTCACCGCCTTGGCCACCCCGTTGTTGTGGCTCGAGACCGCGTCGACGAGCGGGATCGCGATGAACACCAGCCAGATGAACATCCGCATCCGGCCGACCACGGTTCGGGGCGGGTCCCCGAGGCGCGCGTCCGTCAGCCGGCTGACGATCGTGTCGGCAGACTGATCGCGAGCGGGTAAACGCTCGCGATCACTCTCGCTGCCGGCACTCTGACTCACGCGCCCTCGCCCAGCGGACGACGCAGGAACCTCAGCATCAGGAACACCCCGGCGACCGTCCAGATCGCTAGCGTCCTCAGATCCTGAGCGTTGAAGCCGGCGCCCACGGTCCTGGGATCGAACACGTACTGCAAACCGTCCGCGAGCGCCCGGATCGGGAACACCTTCGCGATCTGGACCAGCGCCTTGGGCATGTTGTCGGTCGGGAACCAGATGCTCGAAATGAACGTCAGCGGCAGGACGACCAAGTTGATGATCACGGGTGCGGCTTCGGAGTTGGGGATGAACCTGGTGACCCCGATCCCGAGCGTGGTAAACGCCGCGGTTCCGAGGGCAAGCGTAACGATCAGTGCCGGGAACGTCGACGCGGGGATGACGACACCGTAGGCGAGCGCACCGATGCCGAGCGTCACGACCGTGATCCCACCGACGATCAGCAGCGTAGAGCCCATCCGCGCCGCGACGTAGGCCCAGCGGGGCAGCGGCGTGCCCTGCATCCGCTTCAGGATCCCCTCGTCGCGCAGGATCGCCGTGCCGATCGCCATGTTCACGAACGTCGTGGCGATCACGCCGTAGGCGAGGATGCCCGGGACGAAGAAGTCGTCGTACGGGATGCCGCCCCTGGTCGACAGCGTCTGGCCCTTGTCCAGCGCGCCGAAGATCACCAGGAACATCAGCGGGAACACAAACGTGAAGATCCCGCGGCCGCGGTTTCGCCAGTAGGACCGCTGCTCGTAGCGGATCTGCCATCCCACCAGCCCCAGGTCGCGCTTGAGCGCCGGGCTCAGCAACGCACTCATCGAACTACCTCCTGATTGGTCATTTCATGTTGGTCGCCTGAGCCGGTGAGCTCCAGGTAGATGTCTTCGAGCGTCGGCTGGGTCACCGAGAAGTGAGCGAGCTCGACGTCGTGCTCCAGCGCCCAGGTGGTGATCTCGTGGGCGGCCACCACCGGCTCGCGCGTGAACACGGTCACGCGGTCGGCCTGAATCTCGCGCCCCACCGCCGGCACGTCGGGGATGTCCCCCAGCGACCAGCTGGGTGGAAGTGCGAAGCGGATCTCGGCCGGACGCAGGTCGCGTCCGCCGATCTCGTCGGGCCGGCCCGAGGCGATGATCTCGCCGCCGCGCATCACCGCGACGCGGTCGGCGAGCGCCTGCGCCTCGTCCATGAAATGCGTGGTGAGGAAGATCGTCTTGCCGAGCTCGCACAGCGACTTGATCGTCGACCACGCCTGGCGGCGCGCGGCCGGGTCAAAGCCGGTGGTGGGCTCGTCGAGGAAGATCAGCTCCGGGTCGCCGACCAGCGCGAGCGCCAGGTCCAGCCGGCGCCGCTGCCCGCCCGACAGGTTCTTGGCGCGGACGTCGCGCTTGTCGGTCAGCTCGACGAGCGCGATCACCTCGTCGACGGGCCGGCCGCGCTCGTGGTAGCGCCCGTACATCTCGACGAGTTCGCGGACGGTGAGGTCCTGCTGCACTCCACATTGCTGGAGCACGATCCCGACCGCCTCGCGCAGCTCGCG
>DATIOJ010000069.1:0-3262 GCA_035473355.1 Candidatus Limnocylindrales bacterium | reverse complement strand
CCGCCCGCGCCGCCCTCTCGTCCCGGTGATCGTGGCCGCCGCGCTCCTGGCGCTCGTGGCCGGGATCGTCATCTTCCGGCCTCACGCGGGTAGCACCGCCGCGGCGGGCACCGCGCCGTCTCCCTCGTCGCAGGACGCGCGACGGCAGGCGGCGGTGCGGCTATCCGGGCTGCTGGCGCAGAGCGTCACCGACCGTGCCGCCGTCACCAATGCGGCCGAGGACGTGCGCGGCTGCGGGCCGTCCTTGCACCAGGACGCGCGGACCTTCACCCGCGCAGCCAGCTCCCGGCAGCATCTGCTGTCCCGGCTCGCGAGTCTGCCCGGCCGTTCGGAGCTACCTCCCGCGTTGCTGCGGAACCTGACCACCGCCTGGCAAGCGTCAGCCCAGGTCGATACCGATCTCGCCCGGTGGGCGGCCGACACGATGGCCCGCCATTGCCACCACAACAGCCGATCCGATGCCGGGCTGCGGGCCTCCTTCGTCCCAGAGAGCCAGGCGACCGCCGGCAAGCACGCGTTCGCCCGCCTCTGGAACCCGGTCGCCAGAGGATACGGCCTCACCACCTACCAGCCGAGCCAGCTCTAAGGGTGCTGCGGGCCGCCCCGCGTACTCAGGGTCCTGGTATTTCAGGCCATTTTGCGCCGGTAGGCCACCATGGCGAACACGTAGGCGACGACGAGGATGCCGACGCACCAGGAGAGAGCTACCCAGATGTCATTGCCGACCGGCTGCTGCTCGAACAGGGCCCTGATCGTATTGACGATCGAGGTGACCGGCTGGTTCTCCGCGAAGGCACGCACGGGAGCCGGCATCGAGGCAGTGGGTACGAATGCCGAGCTGACGAACGGCAGGAAGATGATCGGGTACGAGAAGGCGGCCGCACCGTCCGGGGATTTCGCGGACAATCCGGCGATCACTGCGATCCAGGTCAGAGTGAGCGTGAACAGTATCAGGATGCCGGTCACCGCGAGCCACGCCAGCACCCCTGCCGACGAGCGAAAGCCCATGAGGAGCGCCACCAGGACGATGGCCACCACGGAGACCGCGTTGGACACCAGCGAGGTCAGAACGTGCCCCCACAGCACCGACGAGCGGGCGATCGGCATCGAGTGGAATCTCTCGAAGATGCCGCTCTGCAGGTCATTGAACAGGCGGAAGGCGGTATAGGAGATACCGCTGGCGATCGCGATGAGCAGGATGCCGGGCAGCAGGTAGTTCACGTAGTTGTCAGTGCCTGTCCGGATGGCCCCGCCGAATACGTAGACGAACAACAGCAGGAAGGCGATCGGCATGATCGTCACCGTGATGATGGTGTCCGCGCTGCGCGTGACGTGCCGCAGCGAACGCCCGAGCATCACGCTCGTGTCGCTGAGGACGTGCGTGTTCATGGCTGTTCTTTCTTGTCGCTTCCGACGATCGCCAGGAAGATCTCCTCCAGGGTGGGCTGCCGTTCCACGTACTCGACCTTGGCGGGCGGGAGCAGCTTCCTCAGCTCCTCCAAAGTGCCGGACACGATGATCGTGCCGTCGTGCAGGATCGCGATCCGGTCGGCGAGCTTCTCGGCCTCGTCGAGGTACTGCGTCGTCAGGAACACGGTCGTGCCGCTATCAGCGAGGTCCTGGATCACCTTCCACACCTCAATGCGGCCCTCCGGGTCGAGGCCGGTCGTCGGCTCGTCAAGGAAGATGATCCGCGGGTTGCCGATGAGGCTCATGGCGATGTCGAGGCGACGACGCATGCCGCCTGAGTAGGTCGACACCCGGCGCCCGGCCGCATCGGCGAGGCCGAATCGTCCGAGCAGATCGTCCGCCACCGTGCCCGCGCTCTTCACGTGCCGCAGTTTGGCGATCAGGATCAGGTTCTCCCGGCCGGTGAGGATCTCGTCCACCGCTGCGAATTGACCTGTCAGGCTGACCGATTCCCGCACCCGTTCGGGCTGCGACACGACCTCGAATCCGTCGACACTCGCCGTGCCGCTGTCCGGTTTGAGCAGGGTGGTGAGGATCCTCACGATCGTGGTCTTGCCGGCGCCGTTGGAGCCGAGCAGCGCGAAGATGCTTCCGTGCGCCACGTCGAAATCCACACCCTTGAGCACGTGCAGGTTCTCATAGGATTTCCGCAATCCGTGGACCTGCATCGTCGCGTTGCTCGCTTCCACGCCTGAAGTCTCCTTACTCCACGGTCACGTTCGACAGGTCCGCACCCATGCCCTTGAGCCCGGCGTAGGTGAGTTTGTCCATCCGCGCCCCGTCGAAGGCCACCGTGCGGATGGCGGTGCGGTACTTCCTGCTCGTAGCGCGGAAGGACACATCCCGCAGCGTCGCGTCCCGGAACGTGACGCCTTCGAGCGCCGCCCGGTCGAACCGCACGGAGACCAGGGCCGACCCGTCTAGATGCAGGCCGCGCAGATCGGAGTAGCTGAAGTCCACCCCGGTGAAGGCACAGTGCTCGAAGACCGTGCGCCGCAGGTCGGTCATGCGGAGCTTGACGTCCAAGAGCGCGGCATCGGCGAACCGGGTCTCGGTCAGCCCCGACTTGCTGAAGTCGGTGCGGATCAGGATGGAGCCACGGAAACTGGTCCGCGCCAGTTCGATCGCCGACATGTTCGCATCGGTCAGGTCGGCGCCGTCGAAGTTGGCGTCCGCCACATCGCTGCCCTTGAACGAGCTGCCGGCGAGATTGGCGTGCGAGAAATCGGAGCCGCGCAGCGCGCTCGCCTCGAACTTCCCGCCCCGCACCTCGACGCCCGCGAAGTCGCTGCCCCGCAGCTCGCTCGCGTCGAACCTCGTCACCAGCTGCCGCTCGAGCGACCTGGAGAGGTTGGAAACCTCCTGCACTGTCTGCTCGATATCGCCGATGCTGTCGATGGTCAGCTCGAAGGCTGTCGCGTCGTCCTTGCCCTCGGCCTTCAGCTCACGGAACCGCTCATGCAGGTCCGCAAGCAGGTCCGCCTTCAGCTCGCTGACGCTCTTCGCACCTTCGTAGGGCGCGAAGACCCCGTCCACGTATGTGTCTAGCTTGTCGTTCATCGATCCGTCTCCTTACAGCAATGTGTCGAGCACGCGCTTCGCGTACTCCCAGTTGCTCTTGTTGCGGGCGTAGGTCGCCCTGCCCTTCTCCGTGATGCGGAAGTACTTGCGCCGGCCGCCCTGCGATTCATCGCCCCAGTACCACTCGATGTCGCCGTCCGCTTCCAAGCGCCGGACGCTGGAGTACATCGTGGCTTCCTTGAGCTCGTACTCGCCGTGCGAGCGCTCCACG
>DATIOJ010000068.1:0-12350 GCA_035473355.1 Candidatus Limnocylindrales bacterium | reverse complement strand
CCGGCTTCAACAGTGCAGGCGACTGGATCCGCATCAACTGCCACATGAACTCCAACACGGTCTGGAACGCGCTGACCGTCGGCGAACGGGCGGGCCAGCTCGAGCAGAGCGTCGAGGCTATGAACTCAGGCGAGATTGGCTTTGCCCACCTGGCCACCCTGGCCCGCACCGCCGACGCGGTCGGTGAGGCTTTCGACGAGTCGAAGCTGCTGGGGCTGGCCAAAGAACATTCGGCGGGCAAGTTCCACTACAAGGCGCTCCACTACCGGCACTCTGTCGACCCCGAGGCTTATGCCAAGAATCAGGCCGCGCTGGCCGAGACCCGCGGGCTCCACCTGAGTACGGCCGAAGACGGCTTCCTGCTCATCAGCGGCGCCCTCGACCCGGTCGGTGGAGCGGTGCTCAGGACTGCGCTTGAGCCCCTGGCCCGGAAGTCGGGCCGGCATGACGACCGCGATCTGGACCAGCGCTACGCCGACGCCCTGGTCGAGCTGGCCGCTTCCAAGCAGAAGGTCTCCCTCCAGGTCACCGCTTCGGTCGAGACCCTGCTCGGCAAGGTCGGTGCACCGGGTGCGGAAAACGAGTTCACGCTCCCCATCTCCTCAGCAGCGGTCCAGCGCCTGGCCTGCGACTGCAGCGTGACCCGGGTCCTGCTCAGCCAGGAGTCGCTGGTGATCGACGTGGGTCGGGCCAGTCGGGTGGTCGGACCGGCGCTCCGCAAGGCGCTGGTCATCCGCCACCGGCACTGCCGGTGGCCGGGCTGCGAACGTCCTGCCTCCTGGTGCGATGCGCACCACCTGGTGCACTGGATCGATGACGGGCTGACCGATCTCGACAACCTGGTCCTGCTCTGCCGCCGGCATCATCGGATGGTGCACGAGGGCGGCTGGCAATTGATCAAGACCGAAGACGAAAAGATCATCGCGATTGCGCCGACCGTGACGTTCGGGTTGCCGAGAGGACCGGACTAGTCCGCGGTCACCTCGGCGGAGTTGTTCTCCGTTTCCACCACGCGCACCTTCAGCAATCGGGCAGGCTTGAATTGCTGCTCGAGGCGATGGAAAGCGGCGAGCGCGACGTTCTCCGCGGTCGGGATCACGCCGCGTAGGAAATCGACGTCGCGGTTCAGATGGCGATGATCGACCGCATCGATGAACTCGCGGCGCAGGACTGCGTCGACGTGCTTGAGGTTCACGACCATCCCGGTCTGTTCGTCGAGAGCACCCCCCACGGTGACCTCGATGACGTAGTTGTGACCGTGGTCGGTGACGCACGCACCGAAGACCTCACGGTTCTTCTCGTCGGTCCAGTCGTCGCGGCAGAGGATGTGAGCGGCGGCGAAGGTGGCGCGGCGGGTGATGGTCACGGTGGAGGCACTCATGGATTCATTCGCAAGTTACCACCGGTCTGCGGCGTGGATTCCGGGGACGCCAGCCAGACGATGGCGCGCGCTACGTCGGCGGGCTGCAGGGCAGGACCTTCGACGCCCGCGATGCGGAGCATCGGAGTATCCACGGCGCCAGGGCTGACCGCGTTGACGCGGATGCCGAGCGGGCGGCCCTCTGCGGCCAGCGCCTCGGTAAGGCCGGCCAGGCCCGACTTCGCCGCGACGTATGCCGACATGCCCGGGAACTTCTCGGCGCCGGCGACACCGGAGAGGCTCGAGACGAAGACGATCGATCCTCCTCGGTCGCGCATGACCTTGAACGCTTCGCGGGAGCAAAGAAATGCGCTGCGAAGCCCGGAATCGACCTGAATGTCCCATTGATCAGCAGTGAGCTCGAGGACAGGGCGTTTGATCAGCACGGCCGCGCAGTGAACGAGCGCGTCCAGCGATTTCAGGCGGCTGAAGGCCTTCACGACCTGAGCCTCGTCAGATACGTCACATCCCTCGCGCCGGCTCAGCGATACGACGTCCCAACCGGCATCCCTCAGCTGGCGCACCACCTCGGAGCCGATTCCACCCGAGCCGCCCGTAACGACGGCCGTCAGTGTCACCTGGCCGCCCGCGCCAGGGCGGCCTCGTATCGATCCAGCACGGCGGACAGGCCGAGGCGGCGAAGCGCGCTCGCGCGCACGGCGGCTCGATCGAGCGAGAGACAACCTCGAATCGCTGTGGCGAGCGAGGCGACGTTGTCTGGCTTGGCGAGCATGCCGCTCACGCCCACCTCAATCACCTCGGGCAGCGCGCCCCGACGATAGGCGGCGACGGGGCAGCCCGCCATCTGCGCCTCGGCGGCCACCATGCCGAACGGCTCCTCCCATCGGGCCGCGCAGACGGTGACAGAGGACTCGGCCATCACGCGGCGCAGCTTGTCGCGCGGAAGCGAGCCGAGGATCTCCACGCCGCTGAGGTCCGGTGCATAAGCCGGATCGTAGTTCGCCCCCGCCAGGCGGACCGGGATTCCGGCCGCACGCGCCGCGGCGATCGCGTGCTCCACGCCCTTCTCGGGCGAGATGCGCCCCGCCACCAGGGCCACCGCAAGCACGCCGTCCGGCGGAGCCGGCTCCTCGGGCACGCCGTTCGGCAGCACCTCCCCCACCTCGACGCCGGCCGCGCGCCACGTGCGAGCGCAAGACTTCGACACGGTCGCCAGGCGATCTGGCGCCACTCCGGCGGCGGCCTTCGTCACGGCGCCGACGATGGGCGGCAGGTGCAGCGTGTGCAGCAGCGGACGGCCGCGCGCGAGGGTGAAGGCCGGTGCATCGAACGCATGCTGGCTGATCACGTCCACGCCCGATGGAATCGACTCGAACATCGTGGCCAGCGCGGCGGCGACTCCTGGAGCGGGCGGGGGTTCGCCGCCCCCCGGCATGACGAGGGCGGCCACAGCGTCACGCGGCGCCGGGACGGTGACCAGGCGAACTCCGTCCAGCTCCGATCCTTCCGCGCAGTGGAGCGTCACGTCGTGGCCACGCCGAGCAAGGCCAGCCGCGAGATCGCAAACAAACGCCTGGGCGCCGCCCACCTGGGCGGGCCGGAGCGGCGTGACCGGCGAGGCGACGATGGCGATCCTCACGGCTGGGCTCTAGTGTGTTCGTGACGTCCGTGGACTACGAGCAGGCTGTCGAGAAAGCGCCCGCGGGCTGGCGGCACTTCAACATCGAGGATGTCGCACGGCTGCCCGAGGCGGTGAGGGCCCACGAGATGGCGCACATCCCGAGCGGCGAGCCGGAGCACCGCGTCCTGCGCGCGATGTTCTGGACCCTCGTCTATCACCTCGAGCCCGACAGGTGGGACGAGCTGAGCCGCTTCGAGCCGATCCACCCAGACCTGATGGCGATGCTGCCGGCGAGGGCGCGCACCGGCCTCGACGTGGGCGCGGGCAGCGGCCGCCTGACCGAGCACCTCGCGGAGCGGTGTCGCGAGGTGGCGGCGGTCGAGCCTTCGGCCGGCCTGCGCGCGATCCTTTCGCGCCGGCTCCCCCAGGTCAAGACCTCGGACGGATGGGCGGAGGCGCTCCCGGTGCGGGACGGATGGTCGGAGCTCACGGCGGCGTGCGGGACCCTCGGGCCCGAGCCAGCGATCGTGCAGGAGCTGGAGCGCGTGACCGCGCTCGGCGGGACGATCGCGCTGATCAGCCCCGAGGACCCCGGGTGGTTCGCGGCGAACGGATGGCGTCACATCACGGCGCCGCCCATCGCCCCGCCTGCTCACCCACGATGGCTTGACGAGTTCTTCGGCCCGCTCGATCCGCCGCACGAGATGGTGTTGCGCGAGAAGACCGCCTAGATCATCGCGCGCACGCACTCGGGACATCCCTCGGCCTCGCGCAGCGCGTCCGTCCGATAAAGCAATCCGACCAGCACGCCGTCTGACGTGGTGATCGGCGCGCTCTCGAGCTCGTGCTTGGTCATGTAGTCGGCCATCTCCTTGATCGGCACGTGGGGCCGAAACGTGCTTGGTCCTGGTCGCATCGCGTCTTCCATGGAAAGGCTCGGATCCTTCTCCAGCTCGGTCGTCCTGAGGAGGCCGAGAACCATCTGGTTGTCGTCCACAACGACGACCGCGTCCCCGCCGGCCGCGCGCACTCTCTCCCGCACGTCGCCGAGCCGCTCAGTCAAAGACGAGACGGGAACTCCTTTCCGAGCCACGGTCCCCGCGCGAGGACGGGATGCGTTGTCGCCCTCGGTCGGCAGCCCGGCCGCAATCCAGTCGATCTTGCCGGCCTTGTAGTGCCGGACGTCCTTGAACCCAAGAGTCTCGAGCCGCGCCGCGGCCCTGGGCGCCAGGTCTCAAGCCGTGTCCCAGCAGTAAAGGACCACCGCGCGATTCGCGTCAAGCGTCGATGCGGTCTCGCGATTGATCTTCGACAGCGGGATGCTGCGAGCGCCGGGAAGATGGTCCTCCGCGTACTCCTTGGCGGGCAGCACCTCGACCAGCTGTCCTCCATGCGCGATGAACTCCTGCAGCTGATCCCGATCGATCAGCCCGGCCATCAACCCATCGTAGAGGCTAGGCCGGGACCGGTTCCTTCGCCGCCTCGTCGGCCTTGGTCGAGGCTGGATTGCGAATGCCAACCGCGTTGACGATCGCGCCGGCCACGAGCAGGGCCGCGCCGATGATCATCGCGAGGTGGAACGATGAGGTCGACGCGTCACGCACGACCGCGATCAGGTTCGGATCGGCCGGTGTGTTGAGCGGGCTCACGTTGTTCCGGAAGGTCTCGGAGGAAACGTCGACGCCCGGCACGCGCGATGCCAGGAGGCTGTAGAAGTTCGCGGTCAGGAACACGAAGATCAAAGCGCCGGCGAGCTGCGGGCCGACGCGCGAGATTGCGTTGTTGATGGCCGAGCCCAGACCCGAGTTGCGTACCGGCACCGAGGTCATCAGGGCGGTGGTGAGCGGGGCGACCAGCATCATGATCCCGATCCCGAAGACGATCGTCGCCGGCAGGAAGTCGACGAAGTACGACTGCGGCGGAAGGTACGTCTTCACGTCCCCGGGCACGAGCCTCCACGGCGTGCTCGAGGCCGGCACACGGGCAAACCACAGCACGCCTAGCGCCATGATCAGCGGTCCGACCGCCATGAAGATGCGAGGGCCGTACCTGGCGGCGAGGCTGCCGAAACGGCGGGAGAAGAAGATCAGGAACAGCGAACCGGGAATTCCGGCCGCGCCGGCGGCGGCGGCGGTGTAGCCCAGCGTGCCCTGCTGGAACAGGCCGACGTAATAGAAGGTGACGTAGAGGGCGCCGTAGATGAGCAGGGTCGAAATGTTGACCACCGTGAAGTTGCGGGACTTGAAGAGGCTGAGCGGTATGAGCGGATGCGACGCGCGCCGCATCCAGAGAGGAAGCGCAACCGAGGCGAGCACGCCGACCGCGATCGCGATGTAGCCGATCGGGTCGCGCCAGGCACGCTGCTGTCCGTAGATCGCACCGAAGGCCAGGCCGCCGACCGCGAGGGCGACGATGGCAGCGCCGATCCAGTCGAAATGCGGCGTCGCTTGCTCGTCGCGGCTCTCCGGCACGTGGACCCACGTCGCCCAGGCCGAGACCGCCACGAGTGGGACGTTGATGAAAAACGCGGCGCGCCACGAGATCGTGTCCACCAGCAGGCCGCCGAGCAGCGGGCCCAGGATCGTCGTGGCGCCAGATGCCCCGGCCCACGTGCCGAAGGCCCGGCCCTGCTCCTCGCCGGAGAAGTTGGCCGTGATCAACGCCAGCGAGCCGGGAACGAGGAGCGCGCCGGCCGCGCCCTGCAGCACGCGGAACAGGACCAGGAGCTCCATCGTCGGAGCGAGACCGCACAGCACCGACGTCAGGCCGAAGGCGAGCAGGCCGTAGAGAAACGTGCGCTTGCGGCCGTAGAAGTCATTGACCGCACCGGCCAGGATCAGGAGCGCGCTCAGCGTCAGCAGGTAGGCGTTGTAGACATACGACTGCCCCTCGAGCACTCCGAGGAAGCTGCGTGGCAGGTCGTGACCGATCCTCGGCAGGGCGACGTTGACGACTGTCGAGTCCAGGAAGACGATTCCCGAACCGAGCACCGCGGCGGTCAAGATCCAGCGCTTGGTGGTCATCTCAGCCTCAGAAATCCCGTCTGCCCATGAAGTGTTCCAGAACGCCCGGTCTGGACGCCTCGTACAGCGCGATGCGGTGCCCGGAGGACGTCGTGAAAGACAGGCAAGGACCCATCGGGATCTCCAGCCGCCGCTCCTTCGTCATCCCGCGCTTTTTGAGCTGGGCCGACACTTTGGCCAGGTCGGCGACCCGGTAGATGTAGACCGGCGTGTCGCCTTCGAGGTGGTCCGTGAGCAGCACGTGCGGTGGCTTCTCCGTCAGCTCGATCATCGCGACTCGCGCGCCCATGCCCTCCACGGCGAACGCAATCTTGCCGCCGAGCATCTCGGCGAAGATTCGCGCGTCCCCAGCGACGTCCTTGCTCGGCGTGTAGAGGTAATCGAGCTGGAGAAACGCCGTCAAGCGTCCTTGGCGATGCCGAAAAAGCAGCCGAGGTGCTCGCCATCGCGCATCGACAGGTAGGCGAGACCAAGGTAGAGCCCGGGCGCCACCTCCCTAACCTCGTCCTGCACCTTGCGCACGAGTGGAGGGTTTCCGTCATGGCTGTAGTCGAGGTGCACCGCATCGAAATCGCCCGCGTGAGATGGACCGATGTACGTGTGGAAGCGAAACCACGTTACGCGCTCGCCGAGAAGCCTGTTCACGCCGTGGCCGTGGTCGGCGGTCTCGTGGCTGAAGGTCTTGCCCTGCCAGGGAAACAGCGGCGAGCGAGCGAACTTCTCGAGCCATTCCTTGACGTGCGGCGCCTGCGCGCGCGGCACGGCCAGCATGCGCCCGTTGAGCTTGCCGTCGAGCTCCTCGAGGGCGGGAGTCCGCGCTGCCGCGTACAGCATCATCAGCTCGTCAGGTCCCAGGGCGGCGAGGTCGTCGAGCGTCTGCACCCGGTGCGACCGCTCGGTCGATTCCATCGCGGGCAGGATAGCCGGAACAATTGAAGGCGTGCGGATCTGCACCTGGAACGTTCTTCTCGGCCTGCGCTTGAACAAAGTGCTCGATGCCATTCGCACGATGCCCGACTTTCGCAACCTGGACCTGTTCGCGCTCCAGGAGGCCTCGGCGCACGACGGGCGGCCCGATGCCGAAGTGATCGCGGAAGCCCTTGGTCCTGGCTACTTGTACTTCCAGGCCACCGCGCAGCCCTTCCGCGGGCGCGAGCAGGCCAACGCGCTGATCTGGCGGCGCGGGCTGTTCGAGGAGGACTCGCCGCAAGTTCTCTCCTTGAGCGAGATCGAGATCGCGCAGTTGCCTCGCGCTGAGCGCGCGCTGCTGCGCGCCATCCGGCCGCAGAAGCGCATCGCGATTCGGGCAGAGTCACCACGCCTGCGCGTTTACGTGATGCACCTCGATGTCATCGGTTTCACGCACAAGCTCGAACAGTTCCGGGCGATCCTCACGGACATGGCCCAGCGGCCGGCGGTTCCCATGACCCTGATCGCCGGTGACCTGAACACGTTCGGCCCGCCGCGCCTGCGGCTGTGGCGCCGGATCCGGACGGCGGCGCATGACGCTGGCCTCGTCGAGCTCACCCGCGGGCTGCGCAGGACGCACTGGACCGGGCAGAAGCTCGACGCGATCTATGCGCTGGGAAATGCCGGCCGCCGCCACCACGCGTGGACGCGCTCCGTCCGTGCCTCGGATCACCTGCCCGTTTTCGCCGAGCTTTGAAAAAGCTGGTGATTCTGCACATCGACGGCCTCAGCGCCGCGATGCTCGAGCGCGCCGTGCATCAAGGCGATCTGCCCTTCGTGCGCCACATGATCGAATCCGAGGGCTATCAGATCCATCCGTACCGCTGCGGCGTGCCATCGACGACGCCGTTCGCGCAGGCAGGCATCCTCTACGGGGACAACAGCGAGATCCCGAGTTTTCGCTGGTGGGACCGCGAACGGCAGGTGCTCGTCAAGTTCGGCGCCGGGTCGACGTTTGAGAAGGTCGCCGACAAGTATTCCCTGCGCACCCGGCCGCTGACGCAGGGCGGGGCCTGCATCGCGGCGTGCTATCCGGGCGGCGGCGCGGACGACTTCGGCATCGCCTACCAGGACCGGACCTACGGCCGGCAGGATCGATCCCGCTCGGCCGCGAGCGTGCTGGTGCCCTACCTGGCCAACCCGGTCCACCTGGCCGACTGGCTCTGGCAGACCATCGCGATGGCCGGGCGCACCACCAGGGATTACGTAACCGCGCGCTCGCGCGGGCGGCATCCCGCGCCTCGTTATGTGTTCATGGACGTGGCCGAGGAGATCTTCGTTCACCACCTGACGCGCTACGCCGTGGAGACGGCGATGCGCGAAGGCTATTCACCGATCTACGCCGGCTTCTACGCCTTCGACGAGACTGGGCACGCCTTCGGCCCGGGCGACAAGGCCACGAAGCGCATCCTGAAGCACGTCAACCACACCATCGGCAGGATTGCCGCCGCGCGCGGACGGCGATACGAGATGGTTGTGCTCTCCGACCACGGCCAGGTCGACACGATTCCGTTTGCGCTCGGCAAGCGGCTCGAGGCGTTGTTCCCCGGGCAGCTGATCCTGGCCGCGTCCGGTGGGCTCGCCCACCTTTACTTCAAGGAGCGCCGCAGTCGGATGTCGTTCCACGAGGTGATGGCGCATCGCCCGGAGCTGGTGGCCGCGCTGCGGGCGATGAACGAGGTCGCGCTCGTAATGGGACGGGAAGGTGAGGAGGACGTCCTGATCGAAAACGGGCCCGGGCTCGCCGCCTACGACGACCCGGACATCCTGCGGTCGCAGCTCTCACGGCTCAACTCCTTCCAGAACGCAGGCGACCTCGTGGTGTTCGGCGCGTGGCGCGAGGGGCGGCAGGCGAACTTCGAGGAGCAGGCCGGCGGCCACGGATCGATCGGTGGTGAGCAGCTGCACCCTTTTGTCCTCGCCAGGAAGGAGTTGGGTCTAGATACGTCACGAGTCCGCGGCGCGCACGAGCTGCACCCCATGCTCTGCGAGCTGCGGGACAGGCTGGCTACCGCAGCGGCGTAGGTCTCCACATGTGGGCGGCCTGAACCACCACGACCGCGGCCAGCACCAGGACGCCTCCGATCGCCTCGAGAAGCGTGAAGCGATCGCCGAGGATCAGGATCGCGAGCCCGACTGTTACCACGAGCTCGAGCGTGCTGATCAACGATGCGCGCGCGGCGCCGACCCGCGGCAGGCCCGCGAGGAACAGCGAGATGGCGATCATCGTCGGCACGACCGCGATGCCAACGCTGATGGCCCAGGCGCGTGGCGTCGTGGGGAGCGTGAGCTGGCCAGCGATCGCCGCCACGATGCTCAGCACGATCGCGGTCGCCGACATCATCACCGTGCTCGCCGCGACGGGCGGAAGACCGTCCATCACCCGCTCGCTGAAGAGGATGAACGTCGTGTACATCAGCGGGGCGGCGAAGGCGAAGATCAGCCCCACGCCGACCTGGAACTGGGCCCCACCCACCAGCAGGATCACTCCGGCGAAGCTCGCCACCAGCGCGGCGACGTGCCATATGGAGATGTGCCGCCGCAGGAACAGCCAACCGGCGATCACGACCAGGCTCGGGTAGATGTAGACGATGAGCACGCACAGCGACACAGGCAGCGTGCGCAGGGCGAGGAAGTAGGTCAGCGCCTGGCCCGTGTAGTTGATGCCCCCGAGCGCGACCAGGCCGAGCACGCGACGCCTCGCCAGGCGAAGTGGGCTCTGCCCGACCGCAAACGACAGCGCCCACATTCCGATCGCGGCCAGCACGAAACGAAACGCGAGCAGCTGCTCGGTGCCGAGCCCCGCGTTGTAGGCGAGCTTGGCAAAGATCGAGAGAGTGCCGAACGCGACGGCCGAGACGAGCACCATCGCGGTGCCCGTCCAGTCCGCCTGCCGCGCCGGGCTGACGGCTCTGTCTACGGCCAGAGCTCGTGGCCGAGGAGCATGCCGATCACGATGGCGAGCGCGTACGTGAAGCGCGGAAACCGCCGCACGAGGGCGCGGACGCTGTTGCTCATGGGGTCGCGGCCTGCGCGGAGCGCGAAGGACTCCTCCACCATCAGCAGCGTCGCGACCAGCGCAAAGGCAGTGGCGAAGAGAGAAAGGATCGTCGGCGGCGAAAAGTTCAGCGAGCTCAGGGCTTCTGGCCTTCGGGCGAGGTGCGGCCCCACGCCGGACCCCACAGGAAATGCCCGAGCAGGATGCCGAGCACGACGGCGACAACGAATGCGATGCCCGGATAGGAATGGACGGCGGGCCGGATGAACTCCGTGATCGGCTTGTGGTCGGTCAGGAGGGCCCAGCTCTCGAAGCCCAGGAGCAGCGTGAGGGCCGCGAAGAGCGCGGTGACCGTCCACGAAAAGAGCCGGCCGATCACCAGCGGGTCACCACGACCTTTTTTCGCGTGTAGAAGTCGATCCCGTCGGTGCCGTGCACGTGGAGATCCCCGAAGAACGAGCCTTTCCAGCCACTGAAAGGAAAGAACGCGAAAGGCTGCGCGATGGGCACGTTGATGCCGGTCATGCCGGCTTCGACGCGCTCGCGGAACTCGCGGCCCGCGCGGCCGGACTGGGTGAAGATCGTGGCCATGTTGCCGAGCGCCGACCTGTTCGCGAGCGCGATGGCCTCGTCGAGCGAGGCGGCACGGGAAACCGAGAGGACCGGGCCGAATATCTCCTCGCGTCCCACCACCATCTCGGGAGTGACGTGGTCCAGGATCGTCGGGCCGAGAAAAAAGCCTGACCGCGACATCTCGCCGCGTCCGTCGACCACGACCTCGGCCCCCTCCGCGGCGCCTCGCTCGACGTATGCGGCGACGCGGTCACGGTGCTCGGCCCGGATCAACGGCCCGACCTGGACACCCTGCTGGTCGCCGGGTCCCACGACCATCTTCGCCGCCGCGTCGCGCAGCGGGTCGAGCATCGCGTCTGCCGCTTGGCCGACCGCGACCGCCACCGACCCGGCAAGGCATCGCTCGCCCGCGTTGCCGAAGGCGGAGTTGAGGATGGCGGGGACGGCCAGGGCAGGGTCGGCGTCGGGCATCACCACTATGTGGTTCTTCGCGCCGCCCAGCGCCTGCACGCGCTTGCCGTTGGCCGCGGCCAGGGTGTAGACGTGACGCGCGACCGGCGCGGAGCCGACGAATGAGATGGCGCTGACGGCAGGGTGGGCCAGCAGCGCGTCGACCGTGTGCGACGCGCCGTGGACGACGTTGAGCACGCCGGGCGGAAAGCCCGCCTCGAGGAACAGCTCGGCCAGGCGGACGCCGCCAAGCGGCGTGCGCTCAGACGGTTTCAGCAGGAATGTGTTCCCCGCCACGATCGCTAGCGGGAACATCCACAGCGGGATCATCACGGGGAAGTTGAAGGGTGGGATCCCGGCACACACGCCGATCGGGTAGCGGTACAGGTCCTGGTCGACTCCGCCCGACACGTCGCGCAGCGTGCGGCCCTGGAGCAGGGTGGGCGCGCCACACGCGAAGTCGACCACCTCGATCCCCCTCCTGACCTCCCCGCGCGCCTCGTCGAGCGTCTTGCCGTGGTGGCGCGTGACGATGGCAGCGAGCTCCTCGTAGTGGTCTTCGAGCACCGACTTGAACCGGAACATGAGCCGGACTCGATCCATGACCGCCGTGCGCGACCATGCATCGAACGCGCCCAGCGCCGCCCGGACCGCGAGGTCGACGTCGCGGGCGCCCGACAGGGGCACGTGCTCGATGACTTCGCCTGTAGCGGGATTGAAGACGGGGAGGGTCTCGGCCGCGTCAGCCGGAGGGCGCCACTCCGCTCCGATGAGGTTGCGAATCAACGTTGATACCGTACTGCGCATGGCTCCGTCGGCACGCGAGCTCCTGGCGCAGGCTGCGGCAACCGGTGCCGACCTCGAGACGGTGGCACGCGGAGTGCTCGAGAGGTTGGCCGACCTGACCGGCCTGAGCTCCACCTACCTGGCGGAGACTCGCCTCACGGTGGACGAGCAGTACATCCTCTTCTCGTTCAACCGCAGCGATCTGTTTCATATCCCGGAGGACGTGACGCTGCCCTGGTCGGAAGGTGTTTGCAGGTTTGTCGTCGAAGGCGGCCCGCACTACAGCAATGACGCGCAGAAGCAGTTCCCCAGCAGCAGTGTGGCGCGCCTGCTGGAGATCCGGACCTTCGTGTCTTATCCCGTCTTCACGCCTGAGGGCAGGTTCTTCGGCACGCTGTGCGGAGCCAGTCGACCACGAGTACACGCCCCGCGGGCTGACCTGGGGGCGGCTGAAAGGCGCGGACGCGAGCCGGGTGGCCCTGCTGCGGACCGCCGTGGACAAGGCAGGCTGTGAGGCCGTCCTCGCGCTCGCCGACATCAAGACCACGC
>DATIOJ010000067.1:0-3079 GCA_035473355.1 Candidatus Limnocylindrales bacterium | reverse complement strand
TGCCGCATGGATCGCGTTCGACTTCGGCCGCGCGGTCCTGTGCCTCGTCGGCGCGGTCGTCTTCTACCTCATCGGCGAGGTCGTACAAGGCGAGCTGGACCTCGGCGAGATACAGGCGCGCATCAGGCGCCCGCCCAGCTCGTCGCGCTAGGCGACGCCCGGCACGGCGACGCGCGCGCGGACGCGGCCAAGAGCCTGTCCAGTCGCAGACCGTGAATGGCCAGGTCGAGGACTCGATTCTCGTTCGGGCGGCCCAGGACGGTGACGTTGATGCGTTCGAGGAACTCGTGCGCCGGTATCAGTCCAGCATCTACCGGGTCGCCCTGCGGATGCTCGGCTCGCGCGCCGACGCGCAGGACGCCGTCCAGGAAACCTTCGTCCGCGCGTGGCGAGCGCTGCCGCGCTTTCGCCACGACAGCGCCGTAAGCACCTGGCTCTACCGGATCGTGACGCGCCGAGCGTTGGACAAGATCGCCAGCCGCCGGACCACCGGAACGCTTGATGAGGTCGGACTCGAGGCCGGCCCGGATCTTGCGCAGGCGGCTGAACATCAGGAACGACTCCGCGCCGTCAGGCAAGCGATCGCGAACCTGCCCCCAGAGCAGCGAGCCGCGCTCGTCCTGCGCGAGTTCGCGGGCCTCTCCTATCAGGAGGTCGCCCAGGTCCTGGACGCCAGCGTCCCGGCAATCAAAACGCGCATCCATCGCGCTCGGCTGACGATTGTTCAACAAACCAGCTCATGGCAGTGACAAGCCAGGCAGAAAGGCTCCCGTGCGGGGTGCGACTGGAGGAGCTCCTCGCTCAGGTGGCTGACGGCGCGCCACCTGCAGACGCCGCACACCAGTCAGGCTGCCCGTACTGCCAGACGGCGCTTCGCCGCCTGCGCCGCAGCTGGGCTGATGTGACCGAGCTCGCGCGGGAGCCGGTGAACGTGCCGAGCCGGTTGACGACCCAGATCATGGAGCGCGTCAAAGCCCTCGCCGCCCAGACTGCGGATTTCATCCTGCTAGGCCATGCTCGCGGAGAGACACGCGTGAGCCATGCTGTCGTGGTTCGGATTACGCAGCGGCTGGCGCGCACTATCCCGGGCGTGGTCTTCGCTTCAGCCCGAGTGGAGCCGCATGACTCCCCGCTGCCCGACCGCGTGGACCTGTCGATACGGCTCGTCGTGACGTTCGGACCGGCCCTTCATCACGTCGCCGATGCCGTCCGGACGATCGTGCGGCGCCAGACGCCGAGGCTGACGGGCGCGCAACTCGACAACATCGACATCACGATCGACGACATCACCAGCTGACGGTGCCAGGTTGCTGTGGCCCGGACAGCTTCCCGCGGTTAAGCTGCCGGACTAAAGGCACATGGCAGCTCGCCAATCGGACCATGCTCGAGGCGTGCCGATGTGAGCCTCAATCACCGGCTGACGTTGATCCGCGCGCCGCGCACTTGCGCAACTCCAGAACTCAAAACGACGCAACCCGACAGCCGCCACGCCGTCAGGAGGAGCGCCTGGCGGCAAGGTGAGACCCGATACGTCGTATGCGCGGTCCCCGGTGTCGGCGACGGCGACCCGGAGCGAGCATGGCTCGTACACCCGCCGAAACACGCGCTCTTCAGGCTCATCGACTCACGCACGACACTTCCGGATCCACGCAGCATGTGCAGTCTCGTGGACCAGCCGGAGAGCTGGTTGATCCGGAACGTCACCCGGGGTGCGGCGTACGTCGTGCAGGATTACCGCGCCGTCGGCATTGCAGGTGTCATCGCTTAACTGGCAACTTCCCTGCTGTTCGCCAATCTCGGGACGCTCCGGGTCGTCGGCTCTCCAGCCGCGGATGTCGATCACCTCGGGGTTGCGCTTTGGCATGAACTCGGGTGCGACGCCGACGCCGGCTGTGCGGGCGCGAAGGTGCTTGCCACCCACCTGACTTGTGGTGGCCAGCAAGCGCTCCGGCGCTGTCGCTCTTGTGTCCGAGCAGGCGCCAGCTCGAGCGCCCGGAGCTCTTCCCGGTTGGACGAAATTCGAGAGCTGGAGAGCGGACTGTCGGACGCGCCGAATGCAGAAGTCAAGCGAGCCTCCGACACGCGCCTTGGGTGATGGCGGCGAGGGCCTCCGGACCTGCAATGCCTGCGTCGTGAGCTTCTTGATCGCGGAGGCGTGCAGTAGGGGATGATCGCCGCAACCCCGACTCCCTCACGCGGCAGCTGCATCTCCGCCGGCCCGAGCCCCCTCGAACTCTGCTCGCGTCTGCGCCTTGATCGTGTCCAGCAGCTCGACCCGCAGGCGGTAGCCCGGCATGACATCCACGCGCGCATTCGCGCGCTGGATGCGCCGTCGGCCTTCCTCGTTGCCGCAGATGTACACGATGCCGTTCGTCTTCTTGTCCCAGAGCCAGTCGCGGTGCAGGCGCAGAATCGCGTCCAGCCGTCGCTTGGACTTCGGGGCGAGCTCGACCTCGACCGCGATCCGGTCGTCGCCAACTAACCCCACGAAGTCGGGCCGATGGCCCAACTGCCGGCCGCTGATGCGATGCGTTAGCTCCAACCGCCCAGACCACGAGGGATCGACGAGCAGCTCGCGGGGACCGAGGAACGCACGACCTCGAACTGTCATCCAAGCCGCGGTCCACGCGCACGCGATGTCGTGGGCCCACCAGGTCGGCGCCGGCGTCGTGCAGCCGATCAGAGGCACCCCGAGCACGCGCACGCCCTTGCGCGTGGCGAAGAACAGAGAGCCGTCGCCACGCAGCATCGGAACCCGCTCGAGCCAGCCCTCCCGCTCAAGCCGCCGAGCATGATTCCGCGCCGCCACCTCGCTCCAGCCCATCGCGTACCGCCAAGGATCAAGCGGCGATGGCCCCACTCTCGCCAGCCACATCAGGCCTCTCACCGATCCCGGCCCTGGACGCAGCACCCTCGTCACCAACCCACCTCGCACCGCTCTCTCAGCCCGAGTTTCTGCACGGTGAGCCAGGCCGGGTTTCGCGGAGACTCTGGATCGAGGATTCTGTCCTCGGGAGAGGAGACCCTTCGCGGATGTCTGGAGGAAGGCAGTACTCAAATGAATTGATGGATCCAGGCG
>DATIOJ010000066.1:0-2842 GCA_035473355.1 Candidatus Limnocylindrales bacterium | reverse complement strand
GCACCGGCCCCAGCTCCACGATCCGGACGGAGTACATGACCGCGACGCGCGTCGCCAGCGTGCCGACGACCGCCAGGTCGTGGCTGACGTACAGCGCCGCCACGCCATGCGCGGCGGCGAGGTCGCGAACGGTCCCGAGCACGTGCGCCTGCGTGGTCACGTCGAGCCCGGTCGTCGGCTCGTCGAGCACGATCACGCGCGGCCGGCATGCGAACGCGATCGCGAGCCCCACCCGCTGCTGCTGCCCGCCGGAGAGTTCGTGCGGGTAGCGACTCAGGTACGCGTTGTTGTCGGGCAGCGCGACCTCACGCATCATCTCGTAGACGCGTTCGCGACGGGCTTCGGCGTCGGCGCCGAAGTTGTGCGCCTCAAGGATCTCCCGCAGCTGGGTGCCGATTCGGAGGGCCGGATTCAAAGCGGCCGCGGGGTCCTGCGGTACGTAGGAGATGAGCCGTCCACGCAGATGCGCGAGCTCGCCGTCGTTGAGAGCGAGGACGTTCACATCGCCCAGGCGCACGGAGCCACCGGCGATCTGGACGCCACGCCTGGCGTGGCCCAGCAGTGCCAGGCCGACCGTCGTCTTGCCGGAGCCCGACTCGCCGACGAGCCCAAGCACCTCGCCGGGCGCAATCTCGAAGGAGATGTCGTCCACGATGTCGCGAGTCGTCCCGCGAACGTTGATCCGCAGGCGGTCGACCACGATCGCCGGTGCGGGCGCGCTCATTCGGCTCGAACCCTGTCGATGCCGGCGGCGGCGCGCGCGATCCCATCCCCGACCATGCCGGTGCCCATTGTGAGCAGGGCGACGGCGATGATCGGCAGCACCACGCCCCAGGGCTGGACGACGAGCGCGATCTGGTTCTCCTGGATCATCAGGCCCCAGTCCGCGCCGTTGGGGTTGGGCGTGAAGCCGAGGAAGGCCAGACCGGCAATGAGCCCGATTGAATACGTGAGGCGAAGGCTGGCCTCGACCATGAGCGGGCTCAGGACGTTGGGCAGGATCTCGCCAAAGAGAATCCGCCATCGCGGCACGCCAATCGCCTCAGCCGCGGCGACGAAGTCACGCTCAACGATCGGTTGGGCGGCGGCTCGTGTCACCCGCGCGACGCGTGGAACGTTCGTCAGCCCCACCGCGAGGATGATCAGCCAGCCCGACGCACCGAGCGTGGCGATGGCCACCAGCGCGAGCATTATCGAGGGGAAGGCGAGGATCACGTCCATGCTGCGCATGAGGACGTCGTCCAGCGCGCCCTTCGAATAGGCCGCCAGGAGGCCAAAACTGGTGCCGATGGCAAGCCCCAGCAGCGTGGCAGCGCTGGCGAGCAGCAGGATCTCGCGACCGCCGTCGAGGAAACGGCTCCACACGTCCTGCCCGAGGTGGTCGGTCCCGAACCTGGCCGCGCCCGATGGTCCGGTGTTGGGCAGGCCGATGAAGTCCGCCGGGCCGTGGGGTGCAATCAGAGGTCCGAAGATGGCGATCGCGGCGATGATCAGCACCAGCCCGAGTCCGATCCTCGTACGCCCGAGCCCGAGCGCGCCGAGGATGACGCCCGTCGGCCGCTTGGACTGGATGAGTGGCGGCTCGTTGCTGACGAGCGGATTGACGACGCTCACAGGCGAGTCCTCAGCTTCGGGGTGACCATGATCGTCGCGATATCGGCCAGGAGGTTGAGGACGACGTACAGGCCGGCGATCAGCATCGCCAGGGCCTGGATGACGGGCAGGTCGTGGTTGGAGACCGCGTCCCTCAGCGCGCCGCCGATGCCGGCGTAGTTGAAGACGTATTCGACGACGATGATTCCGCCTGCAAGATACGCGAGGTTGAGGGCGATGACCTGGAAGGTCGGGCCGAGCGCGTTAGGGAGGGCGTGGCGGGTGATGACGACGCGTTCCGGCAGGCCTTTCAAGCGCGCCATCTCCACGTAGTCGCTTTCGAGGACCTCGATCATCGAGGCCCGCATGATGCGGGCCACATAGGGCGTGACCGCGAGCACGAGGGTGAGCGTGGGCAGGACAAGGCCGACGGGGTTATCCCATGGCCTGCCGCCGGGAGGGATCAGTGAGACTGCGGGCAGGATATGCAAAACGGTGGTCGCGAAGATGACCACCAACGAAACTCCGACCACGAACTCAGGCAGCGCAGCGAACACCAGCGTGCTGAGAGAGGTGGCCACGTCGAATGTCTTGTCTCTTCGCAGTGCGGCGTAAGACCCGATCGCGACCGAGAGCGGGATCGAGATCAGCCCTGCGCACAGGACCAGGATCGCCGAGTTGACTATCCGGTCGCCGATGAGCTTGGTGACCGGCTCCTGCGCCGCCAGTGAGTTGCCGGCGTCGCCATGAAGAAGGCCGCCGATCCAGGTCAGGTACTGCGCCACCACGGGCTGGTTCAGATGAAGCTGCTGACGCAGGGCGGCAAGGCTCGCAGGTGTCGCCGAGCGGCCGAGGATCGCTCGCGCCGGGTCACCGAGCGCCTGCGTGGCCGCGAAGACGACGATCGACACCAGCAACAAGACCACGATCCCAAGCACGAGGCGTCGCAGGATGAAGCCCCAGACAGGGCTTATTCCAGTCGCGGTCCCAGGACGGGCCGCCTCGGTGGGCCCGCCCGGGATCAGCGCCGGCTGGAGAGCGTCAGCCGAACCAGATGGTCCGGTAGCCATGTCCGAACGAATCCAGGTTGAGCGTTCCCTTGCTGCCTTTGAAGCCGGACACCTTGCTGCTGAACGCGTCGACCAGGTCGTTGAAGAACGGGATGATGTAGCCGCCTCGGTCGTACTCGAGCTTCTGCATCTCGTGGAGGATCTGGCAGCGCTTGTTCGGGTCGATCTCGGCCTTGGCC
>DATIOJ010000065.1:0-19996 GCA_035473355.1 Candidatus Limnocylindrales bacterium | reverse complement strand
GCGCTGGTTTCCGTTTCGCGAAGCGATACAGATGGCCGCGACGTCGCTCCTCATGCCCCTGTACGCGTGGCGCTTTCGCGGCGTCGACGCCATCGTCGGATGCAACCAACCGAGCGCGTGGATCGCGTGGTGGGCGGCGCGGCTCATGGACGTGCCCTACGTCGTCTACCTCAACCAGCCCAACCGGCTCGTGTACCCCCGCAACATCGACCGCCAGACGGGATGGGTGTCGAACGCCGACTACCGGCTCCTCGCGGCCATCGTGCTGCGGGCCACGCGCTTTGTCGCCTGGGCGGACCGCCGCTCGATCCAGGAGTGCGACCAGCTGCTGGTCAATGGCGACTACATCGGCGACATCATTCGCAGGACGTACCGGCGCGACGCCATCGACTGTCCTGCGGGATGCCACGTCGCCGCCTCAGGATTCCCGCTGCCGCTAGACGCGCGCTTCGGCGGCGGCGTGACCATCAACGGCTACCCGATCCGGCGGCCGTACGTGCTGCTGACCAATCGCCACTATCCGCAGAAGCGGTTCGACCTTGCGATCCGCGCCATCGCCGAGGTCCGCGAGAAGCACCCTCGCGTGCAGCTAGTGGTGCCGGGACCGGCGACGTCGCACACGGCAACGTTGAAGGCGCTCACGTCAGAGCTGGGTCTGGAAGATGCGGTCCTGTTCCTGGGTCCGATCTCGGAGGAGGAGCTGCAGTCGCTGTACGAACACGCAGCGGTGTACGTGTATCCAGCGCCGGAGGAGGACTTCGGCATGGGCGTGATCGAGTCGATGGCCAAGGGAGTGCCTGTCGTGGCGTGGGACCAGGCAGGGCCGACCGTGACCGTCGCGCCTGGCACCGGGCATCTTGCCGAGCCGCTGGAGGTGGACGACTACGCGGCGGGGATCATGCGCCTGCTCGACAACCCAACGGAGAACCAGCAGACGGGCGAGCGCGCCTTCCAGTGGGCGCGGCGTTTCGACTGGGAGCGACACATTGACGTCCTCGAGCGCGCGGTCCTGGACGTGGCCCGCGCACACGATCAGGTCGCCGCGGAGGCAGCCACCGCCTGACGCTCGTCGCGGGGCTCGTTGCTGCGTGATCCGGCAAGCAGAATCGCGAGCCAGACCAGGTTCCAGCCCAGCTGCGGCAGCGCCAACCCCAGGGACGTGAGCTGCAAGGTGGCGATTCCGACCAGCAACCACAGGCGGTGCCACAGCGGCGGCGATCCGCGCAGCACCAGCCACGCCGCCAGGACGAGGTTTGTGTAATCCCACTGGTGGAGGTGAAACGCGACCATGACCGAGCCCAGCAACCCGACCGCGAACACGACCTCCAGCTGCTGCCGGCGGAGTCGAGCCACCACCAGGCACGCGATACCCTGTAGCGCGAGCAGCGTGTAGGTCAGAGGACCGAGGCCGAAAAGCTGCGCGATGGTGAAGTACGCGTGCCCGGTGTCTTGCTGGACGAGCTTCAGGGCCTGCCAGTAGCTGGCGAGCCCATCGACTCCGAGGCTCGCCGCGCTCACCCCGGCCAGCACCGCGGACGCGCAGGCCCACGCCGCGAACGGTTTCCACCGGCCTGAGACGAGGAGCGCGACCGGCACCAGCAGCGCGACCTGCGGTTTGAGCGCGGTCGCCAGCGCGAGCGCGACTCCCGCCGCCACTGTCTGTTCTCGTCGCAGGAGCCACCACGACAGCGCAACCGCCGCGATGAGAAGCACGCCGGGCTGGCCGTAGTACAGCGTCTGCATCACGGGCCACAGCGCGACCGCGATCAGCAGCAGTGTGAATTTGGCAAGGCCCGAGTAGGGCGCAGCGGCATGCCATGTCCACAGCAGGGCGGCGAGCGAGGCAAGGGTCCACACGACGAAGGCGGCCGGCTCCGGGACCAGGGTGAGCGGCACGAACAGCCACGCGATCAGCGGCGGGCTGATGTATGTCGCCGTCGCATCGATGCTGCGCTCCCCCGCGGGAAACACGAGCGAGAGCTCACGCAGCGTCGCAAAGTCGTAGATCTTCGACCAGCCAAAGCGCAGACCGGCCTGCGCCGCGACGTAGTTGATCCGGACGTCCTCGTGGATCGGAAAGACGACGAAGCTGTAGATCCACCTGCCGATGCTGTACAGAGCGCCTTCACCCGATGCGACCGCCGCGGCCGCCAACCACAGCGCAGGACGCCTGCGCACGCGGAGCGCAGTCGCGGAACCCGCGAGCGTGGCCATCGCCCTAGTTGACGGACTCCGCCCAGGCGATCAGGTCGCGCAACCCGTGGTCGAAATCCACCTTCGGCTCCCACCCGAGGTCGCGCCGCGCCTTCTCGATGTCGCTGACGTAGAACTTCTGGTCGCCCTCGCGCCAGCCGGCGAACGTGTACTGGGGCTTGCGACCGGTGAGCTCGCCGACCTGGTCGATGACCTCGAGCAGGTTGCGCTGGTTCTCCGGACCGCCGCCAACGTTGTAGATCTCGCCGCGCGTGATCGCGATCTTGTCGATGGCCGTCGCGTAGAGGGCGCTGAGGTCGCGCGCGTCGAGAAGATCCCTAACCTGCGTGCCGTCGCCGTAGATCGTCAGCGGCCGCTCCTTGAGGATCGAGTGCACAAAGTGCGCGACCCATCCCTGGTCCTCGGTGCCGTACTGGTGGGCTCCGTAGATGCAGCTCTGGCGCAGCACGACAGTGTTCATGTCGAAGCACCGCGCGTAGTCCCGCACGTACTGGTCCGCCGCGCCCTTGCTGCATCCGTACGGGCTGTGGAAATCAATCGGCTGGGTTTCTTTACAGGCACCGTTGTTGTGGTCCAGCTTTCCGTACACCTTATTCGTAGATGCGAAGAGCAGCGGCGCGTCGTGGTTGTACGTGCGGACCGCCTCCAGGACGTTCAGCGTGCCGCGCGCGTTGACGTCGAAGTCGGTGCCGGGGTCGACGAGAGATGTCGTGACGGCCACCTGGCCGGCCAGGTGGAGGATCGCGTCCTGGTTCCTCACGTGCTCGGCCAGAGCCGCGCCGTTCCGCACGTCCTCTTTGACAAACGTGACGCGGTTCGGATACCGGGTGAGGATCCACTTCAGGTTGCGCTCGGTCCCGGGCCGGCTCAGGTTGTCGAGCAGCGTGACGTCCCAGCCTTCCTTGATGAGGTGCATGGCCGCGTTGATCCCGAGAAAGCCGGCGCCGCCGGTGATCAGGACGCGGCGCTCTGGCGCCTTCGCCTGCGCCTCCTCTCTGCCGTCGGTGTCGCGCATCGTCGGGTCCATCGGCCCCGATACGTTAGCCGGTGAACATGCCCCTCAGATACGCAATGCTCACGATCCAGGCCGCGCCGGTCAGGATCAGCGCCTCGCGGCGGTCGCTGCCGCCATGGGCGTACAGGTACGCGCCGGGCAGGAACAGGACCGCGAACGCGCCGTACACCATGTGGAGGATGCCTTCGCGCGGGCTGCCGCCCGCGAGCAGAGCGCCGGCCCCCGCCAGTCCTTGCACGACGGTCACCCCGGCCATGATCAGGTAGGTGGATCGAAAGCCGCCGCTCAGTCGCTCGTTGCGAAAATAGTAGAAGGCGCCCCACAGGCCGAGCAGGATCGCGAACGCGAGCAGGACGCGCGAGCCGAGGCCGTGGAAGAAGACGAGTGTCTGCAGCAATCAGCCGCGCACGCGGGCGATGTAGTCGCGGAAGTAGTCGACGGTGAGCTGGAGACCCTCCTCGAGCTGGATGCGCGGCTCCCACCCGAGCTGTTCTTTCGCGCGGGTGTTGTCGAGCGCGATGCGATACACGTCGCCTTTGCGTTTTGGTCCGTGCAGTGGTTCGAGCTTGTACTCGGTGAGCAGTGCGAGCTTGCGAAAGAGATCGTTCACCGTGACCGGGATTCCGGTGCTGATGTGAAAGGTGCCGCCGTCGCCCTTCTCGAGCGCGGCGATGTTGGCGGTGGCGACGTCGCCGACGTGCATCATGTCGCGCGACTGGTTGCCGTCCCAGTCGATCGTGAGCGGCTTGTTTTCGATCATGCGGCTCGCGAAGATGGCGACCACTCGGCCCTCCTCGGCGAAGAAGTCCTGACGGGCGCCGTAGATGTTGGCGTAGCGCAGCGTCGTGAAGACGAGCCCGAAGGTCCGCTCAAACGTCGCGAGGTATTGCTCGAACGCGAACTTGCTCGCACCGTAGGGCGACAGCGGGCGAATCGGGTGGTCCTCGTCGTTCGGCACGATGTCCGGCTCGCCGTAGAGCGCTCCGCCGGTCGAGCTGAAGATCACTTTGCGGACCGAGTTGTCCAGGGAGGCGCGCACGACGTTAAGGCCGCCGACAACGTTGATGTGGGCGTCCGTGCCCGGATCGGCCACTGACTTCGGCACCTCCGCCTGCGCGGCGTGATGGCTGACCACGTCGGGCTTGAACGACGCGACGGCCTTCTGGACCTGGGCGAGGTCGCGGACGTCCACGCGGTAGAGCGGCGCGGCCGGGTTCACGTTTTCCTCCCGCCCGGTGACGAGGCTGTCCAGCACGGCAACCTCATGGCCCGCCGCCAGGAAGGCATCCACGACATGCGAACCGATGAAACCTGCGCCGCCGGTAACGAGAATCTTCACGGACGGTGACTGTAATGGAAGTCGAAGTCGTGAAGGCCGTCGCCGCCGGTGTCCGGCCGGCGTTCGTCCGGCGGGTGCTCGCGGGAGCGGCGCGCTTGCCCGAGGTCGCGGCCCGGCTGCCCGATGGTGCCGCGACCGTGGCGGTCCGCCTCACAGGTGATGCGGAGATGGAGCGGCTCAACCGGACGTACGCGGGCGAGGATCACGCCACCGACGTGCTGTCCTTCGCCGGGGAGGGCGATCACCTCGGCGACATCGCGATCTCGTGGCACGCGGTGGAGCGCCAGGCCGAGGAGTACGGGCACGACGCCGAGACCGAGCTGGCGTTGCTGAGCGTCCACGGCCTTCTCCATCTCCTGGGCTGGGACCACGCGTCCACCGCCGAGCGCCTCGAGATGACGCGCCTGACCGAGGCGGCGCTTGCGGAGTCTGGGATCGAGCTCGCTGCGCGCCGCCTCTAAACTCACTACACGGTCTGCGGCGCTCGCCGCGGGCCTAGCTGTGTCTGCATGGAAAAGAAGGAAGAGAGGCTGATCGTCGGGCTGGGCAACCCCGAGTCGGAGTACGCCGACACGCGCCACAACCTCGGCTTTGCGTGCGTGCGCGAGCTGGCGCGGCGTCTGGGCACGCCGATCGACAAGAGGCGGTGGCAGTCGCTGGTCGGCCGCGCCGAGTCGCGTGGTGTGTGGTTCGTGCTGCCCCAGACGTACATGAACCTGTCCGGGCAGGCGGTCGCCAGGGCGATGAAGGACACCGGGATTCCACCTGAGCAGACGTGGGCCGTCTACGACGAGCTCGACCTGCCCTTGTGCCGGATGCGGATCCGGCGTGGCGGGTCGGGGGCGGGCCACAACGGGGTTCTCTCGATCATCACCTCGCTCGGGACGGACGACTTCGTCCGGTTCCGCGTGGGAATCGGCAAACCGGCGCGCAAGGGTTCGCAATCGGGCCGGCACTACGTGCTCGGGCGTTTCACCAAGGCGGAAGCCGAGCGCGTCCCGCAGGTCGTGAGCGGCGTCGCCGACGCGCTCGAGCTGGCGCTCGACGCCGGTGTCGAGCGCGCCATGGACCGCTTCAATCGCCCGGGCGCGCTGGGCTGCGAGGAGCTCAGATGACCACCCTGTGGGAGGCGACGCTGGGCGCCAACGAACGCCTCGATGGATGGGCGCGCCGAGGATCGACCGAGCTTCACGTGGCTCGACTGCCCCGCCCGGCGTGGCCGATCGTTGGCGGCGCAGTCGCGCGCGCAGCCGTTGCGCGCCGCAAGGCCGTGCTGATACTCGTCCAGAGTCCACAACGATTTGCCGACGAGCTGCGCATGTGGCTCGCGGGCGAACCTTCCACGCATGTCTTCGCGGAGGTCGGCGTGTCGTTCCTCGACCGTCCGCCGGCGTTCGACGAGTCGGTCAACCAGCGCCTCGAAGCGTTGACGGCGCTCATCAGCGCGGACCGCAAGCCGGTGGTCGTCGTCTCCTCCCGCCGCGCCATGACGAGACAGACGATCTCGCGGCGCGACCTCGTGGACACCACGGTCGTGCTCAAGCTCCATGAGGTGTCAGACCCCGTGGCGATCGCAGGGCGGCTGGTCGAGCTCGGCTACACGCGCGAGCCACTGGTCGAGGAGCGCGGCCAGTTCTCGCTGCGTGGAGGAATCCTCGACGTGTTTCCGGCCGCCGCCGACGAGCCGGTACGGGCAGAGTGGTCGGGCGACGAGATCGAGACGCTGCGCATCTTCGACCCCGAAAACCAGCGCTCGGTGATGGGTATCGAGGAAGTCACCATCCGGACCGGGCGCGAGCTGCTGATCGGCCCCGAGCGCGGCCGCGCGGCGGTGGACCGGCTGCGCAGGTCTGTGTCGCTGGACAGCCTGCGCGGCGACGTGCGGTCGGAGTGGGAGGAAGACCTCACGCGGATGCGATCCGGCGCGGCTTTCGCCGGCGTGGAGTTCTACGCCGCCTACCTCGACCCATCGAGGCCGTCGCTGCTCGAGCATCTGCCCGACGGCGCCGCCGTCCTCGACTTCGAGCCCGGCCGCCAGCTCGCCGAGGCAAGAAGCCTGCTGGACGAGGCCGAGATGCTCGCGGCGGCCGAGGCAGGCGGCGGCGAGCTGCCCCGCGCGTTCGCGCTGCCGATCGCGGAATCCCGTGACGACTTCGGCGCCAGGCCGCGGCTGACGCTGACGGCGGGCGAGGGCGCCGGCGAGGCCATCGACCTGGGCTGGTTCGAGGGCGAGCCCCTCGTCGGCCAGCCGAGAGCGCTCGCCGGCTTCGCCGCCCGCAGCGAGGGCGCCTCGATCGTCTTCGCGACGGAGCAGGACGAGCGGCTGCGCGCCCTCCTCGACGAGGCCGGCGTAAGGGCACCGCTGCGCGAGGTCGACCTCGACCTCGACCTCGAGCTGGAGGCGGCGCTGCGTCACGCGGGGATCGATCTCGCGTCCGGCGCTGCCCAGCCCGCGATCGGATTTCACCTCGCCACCGACGCCGAGCTCTTCGGTCGCGTGCGCCGGCCCTCGCGTGCCACACGGGGCACCCGCACAAGCGCTGAGGAGATGACCCGCGAGTTCACCCTCGACTTCGCGCCCGACGAGCTGGTCGTCCACGTCGACCACGGCATCGCGCGCTTCAAGGGCATGCGCCTCATCGAGTCCGAGGGCGCCCACCGCGAGTACCTGGAGCTCGAATACGCGGAGGGCGATCGCCTTTTCGTTCCGGTCGAAAACCTCGACCGGGTACAGAAGTACCTCGGTGGGGCAGAGGGTACGCCTGCCCTCCATCGCCTCGGCACCTCGGACTGGACTCGCGCGCGGGGCCGAGCGCGGAAGGTCGTGCAGGACGTAGCCGAGGACCTGCTCAAGATCTACTCGATGCGCGAGGCCCGGCCGGGCATCGCCTTCGCGCCCGACACGGCGTGGCAGCAGGAGCTCGAGGCTTCCTTTCCTTATGAAGAGACGCCGGACCAGGTGGCCGCGCTCGCGGAGATAAAGGCAGACATGGAGTCGGACAAGCCGATGGACCGTCTGCTGTGCGGCGACGTCGGGTTCGGCAAGACAGAGCTCGCGCTGCGCGCGGCGTTCAAGGCTGCGATGAGCGGCAAGCAGGTCGCGGTCCTGGCGCCAACCACGGTGCTCGCCCAACAGCACTTCCACGTCTTCCGCGAGCGGCTGAAGAGCTTCCCGGTCGTGGTCGAGATGCTGTCGCGCTTCGTCGATGACGAGACGCAGGCACGAACGGTCGAGGGGCTGAAGAGCGGCCACGTCGACATCGTTGTGGGCACGCACCGCCTCCTCCAGCGCGACGTCCGGTTCAAGCGGCTGGGGCTGCTGGTCGTCGACGAGGAGCACCGGTTCGGCGTCATGCAGAAGGAAAGGCTCAAGAAGCTGCGCACCCAGCTCGACGTGCTCTCGCTGTCTGCCACGCCGATCCCGCGCACGCTGCATATGGCCGTCGGGGGCATACGCGACATGAGCGTCATCCAGACTCCGCCCGAAGAGCGGCAGCCGATCAAGACGTACGTCACGGCCGACGACGACGAGCTGATCAAGGAGGCCGTCGGCCGCGAGCTGCAGCGGGGCGGCCAGGTGTACTTCGTGCACAACCGCGTGCGCAGCATTCAGAAGGCGGCCGAGCGAGTGCGGCGGCTGGTCCCCGAGGCGCGCATCGCGATCGGGCACGGGCAGATGTCGGAGGATGAGCTGGCCTCCGTGATGGTGGACTTCGAGGCGGGGAAGTTCGACGTCCTGGTCTGCACGACCATCATCGAGTCGGGGCTCGACATCCCCAACGTCAACACCATCCTGGTGGAGCGGTCGGACCGCTTTGGGCTGGCGCAGCTCTATCAGCTGCGCGGCAGGGTCGGTCGCTCCGGGCGCCGTGCGTACGCGTACTTCCTGTACGACCCCCGGCGCTCCCTCACCGAGCAGGCGGACAAGCGGCTCGACGTCATCTCCGGCCTGCACGAGCTCGGCCAGGGTTTCAAAATCGCGCTCCGCGACCTCGAGATCCGTGGCGCCGGCAACCTGCTGGGGGACCGAGCAGCACGGCGCGATCGCGGCGGTTGGTTTCGAGATGTACCTGCAGATGCTGCAGAGCGCTGTCAACAAGCTGCGCACGGGCTCGGAGGAAGCGGCGATCGGCGACGTGCTGTCGACGGCCGAGATGAACCTCGACCTTCCGCTCGACCACTTCATCCCACGGTCCTACATCCGCGATGAGAAGCTGCGCCTTGGCGCATACCGGCAGCTGGCCGGCGCAGAGGATGAGGAAGAGCTCGAGTCGACGCTGCGGTCGCTCAAGGACCGATACGGCACGCCGCCGCCGCAGCTCGACAACCTGGTCTACTCGCTGCGAGTGAAGCTGCGCGGCCAGCGCATGGGATTGCGCGGCGTCATTGCCGAGGGGCACGACATCCTGATTCGCGTCGACCCACAGCGCTTCCTCGACGTGGACGAGCTATCCCGGCGAATGACTGGGCGGATCACGGTCGGCCCAAACCGCATCAAGATGCGGCGGCAGGGCGAGGGTTGGCAGAAAGACCTGATGGACCTGCTCGACGAGATGGCCGAGCTGTATGAAGCCGGGCACGGCGCCGCTGTAATGTCTCGGTGAGTGTCACGCCTCCCGTGGTCCGCCGCAGATTCGCGGACTCGACGGCCGGAGCCAAGGAAAGGGTGGCGCGCCGAGGAGCGCATCCTAGATGCGTGACGAGGAAGCGCCGGGCCCCTTGACGCAGGCTTCAGCGCCAGAGGCGCCCGGCCGTCTAGGCCGCGAAGATGCCAGGACAATCGGGGGCGGGACACTCTTTTGAAAGAGAAGCCGTACTCCGACGGCGTGGGAGCGATCTTCGAGGTCGTGCACCGGCTGCGCGCGCCGGGTGGCTGCCCATGGGACCGCGAGCAGACGCACGAGTCGCTGCGCCCATATCTGCTGGAGGAGACGTACGAGCTGCTCGAGGCGATCGACTCCGGCGATGACGGCAAGATGATGGAAGAGCTCGGCGACTTGCTGCTCCAGGTCGCGATGCATGCGGAGATCGCGGCCGAGGGCGGGCGCTTCGACGCGGCCCGGGTCTCCGAGGCCGTCGCGGCGAAGATGGTGAAGCGACACCCGCACGTGTTCGGCGACGTGTCGGTGGCGAACGCGGAAGAGGTGCTGCGCAACTGGGAGCAGCAGAAGATGCACGAGTCGCGCAAGACGGGAAACGACGAGTCCGTCGTCCACCGCGTCCCTGCGACGCTGCCCGCGCTGGCGTGGGCTCTCGGCCTTCAGAAACGCGCCGCCCGAGTGGGCTTCGACTTCGCGACGCCGGCCGCCGCGGCCGAATCGGTTGCCGAGGAGGCAAAGGAGCTGGCCGAGGTCACGGATCGGGACCGCGCGTTCGAAGAGCTGGGCGACCTCCTGTTTGCGATCGTCTCGCTGGCGCGGACGCTGAAGGTCAACCCGGAGGACGCGCTGCGCGTCGCGGGCCGCCGGTTTCGCAGTCGGTTCGCCGCGACCGAGGCTGCGGTCCGCCGCGAAGGCAAGACTTTCTCAGACCTGAGCGAGGCCGAGATGCTCCAGCGCTGGGAAGAGTCACGCTGAGATCCGTTTGATATAGTCCGGTCCTCCGCGTTCGCGTCATCGGAAACGTCACAGCATGAGATCCAGCAAAGCACTCACCGTCGCGGGAAGCGTGCGCACCAGCTCCTTTGGGTTGCGCAACCTCGTCCTGCTGATCGGGTTCGGCATCGTGCTGATCTGGGCGGGCATCGCCTTCGCGCAAGAGGCATACGTGAGCCACAGGCTGAGCCAGCAGGTGTCTGACCTGCGGCGCCAGAACGCGGACATCGCGGCCCAGAACGCCGGCTACAAGAAGGACGTGCAAGCGCTGTCCAACGGAACGGCGGACGAGGAGGAGGCCCGGCTCAACGGATATGCGAAGCCGAGCGAAAAGCTCTACCTGGTCACGACGCCGTCGCCGTCCCCGTCGCCGTCGCCCGCGGCTTCTGCCTCTCCGAAGGCCCACTAGTCCGGCGGGTATACTTCTAGCCGCGGAGTGGAGCAGCGGCAGCTCGTCGGGCTCATAACCCGAAGGTCCTTGGTTCGAATCCAAGCTCCGCAACCACTCTGATCCCAAGCAGCCAGATCGATTCGTGCCTGAAGGAATGAACAAGAGAAAGCGGGTCGCCATCGCGAAGCACCGGAGAAAGAAGCGCAAGCTGAAGGCGCGGATCCAGGCCGCTCGCTAAGCTCAGCCGCGGCGGTGCCGTAGCTCAGGTGGTAGAGCGCGCGACTCATAATCGCGTTGTCGGTGGTTCGAGTCCACCCGGCACCACCAACAGCGCCACCTTGGCTTCGCCTTGACCGACCGTGAACAGCTCCTCGCGTTGGCGCGCGCTGGAGATGCAAGCATCCTCGACAGTCGTCGCCATGAGCTACTGGACGCAGTGCGATCCTTCGCCGGTGACGGAGACGCGGCGTCTGCCCTCGAGCTTTTTGGTCGAACCTGGCGGTTGTGGCACGCCCACATGGAGCTCGATGACGGTCGCGCTGCGGCCCGGGCGGCGCTAGAGGCTCAGGCAACGGGCGATGTCACTCCGTGGAGGGCAAGGACTCTTTACGCGGACGGTCTCTTTGCGTTTCGGGCGGGCGACATGGACGCGACGCGAATCCGCAACCTCGAGGCCCTGGCGGTGGCGCGCAAAACGAGTGACCTGCGCGGGGAGAGCGATGCGCTCACCGGTCTTGCCCGCATCGCCCTGCGCGACGGCGACCTGGAGAAGGTCGTTGCGCTGGCCGGCCAGGCGCGCGATGCGGCAAGAGCCTCGGGTGACGCTGACGCGGAGGCGTCGCCGCTGCACCTGCTGGCGGCCGGGGTCAGGCTTCAGCAGCGCTATGCGCTTGCTCGCGACCTCTATCTCGAGAGTCTGAACCTCAACCGGAAGCGCGGAGATGCAGGGTGGGTGGCGATGGAAGAGCACAACTTAGGTTGGGTCGAGCTACACCTGGGAAACGTCGACGAGGCAGAGGAGCGTTTTCGGAACAGGGATGCCTCTGATCAACCCGACGAATACGGCGCCGCTTGGAGCGAGCTGAACTGGGCTGCGGTCGACGCCATGCGCGGCAACCTCGACCGGGCTAAACGCCGTCTCGACGCAGGCAGGGAGCGTCTGTCGCAGCTGGGCGTCGTGCTCGACCCCGACGACAGCTTCGAGCTCGACTGGCTGGTCAGCAGAGTCGAACGACCGTAGGCGCGGCAGGTGGTATAGCTGTGCGGATGCGGATTGTCGTCGCGGTGTCGGGCGGCCCCGACTCCACCGCGCTGTTGCTCACCGAACACGAGGCCGGCCACGACGTCGTGGCGGCGCACTACGACCACGCGCTGCGCGATGGCTCGGACATCGCTGCGCGCCAGGTGGCGGACCTTTGCGTAAGCCTCGGCATCCCGCTGCTCACCCAGCGCCGCACCGAGCCGGTGCCCAGGGGCTCGCTGCAGGCGGCCGCACGAGACCTGCGCTACGCCTTCCTCGACCGCGCCCGCGCGCAGGCAGGCGCGGAATCGGTCGCCCTGGCCCACACCGCCGACGACCTGGTCGAGGGAGTCGTCCTTCATCTGTTGCGCGGCTGCGGGCTGGCGGGCTTCCGCGGAATGCCGGCGCGGCGCGGCCATTACGTGCGTCCTCTGCTTCGCGTTTGGAGGAGCGAGGTGCGCGAATTTCTCGAGCTGCGCGGCATTCACGCCTACGAGGATCCGTCCAACCTGGACCTGCGATTCGCGCGCGTTCGCGTCCGCACCCAGGTCCTGCCCGCGCTAGAGCGAGACCGCCCCGGCATCACACGCCGATTCCACGCCGCGGCTATCGCCGCCGCGCGTCTCCAGGAACAGGCCGAGGTCGCGGGCTCGCGCGAAATTACGCGAGGCGGTATCCATGGCATGCCCGAGCCGGCGGCCGCCGAGGCGCTGAAGCGCATGTACTTCGCGGCCGGGGGTCGCGAACCCGGCCTGTCACGCGCTCATCTCCAGGCGATGCTTCGCATGGCCGGGCCCGGTCCGGGCGGCCGCGGCGTCGACCTTCCGGGCGCCCTGCGTTTCCGTATCGTGGGGGACCACATGGAAGTCGTCCCGTCGGCGCCTGCGTCACCCGCACAGGTCAGTCTCGACGTGACCACGTGTGCCGGCTGCGGCGACGTCCGCGCCACGCACCTCCGCGCAGGCTTGAGGCTCGAGGTCGGGTTCCGCAGGCCCGGCCTGCGGATGCGCCCCGTGGGCGGCCGCGGAACACGGAAGCTCCAGGACATCTTTGTTGACGCGCGCGTGCCGCGCGAGGATCGAGGCGCATGGCCGCTCGTGTTCGCCGGCGACAGGCTGGCGTGGGTTCCGGGCATCGCTGTGGACGCCGACCTGGCGGCCGCCCCGGGCGAGGAGGGACTGCACGTGGCGATTACATCTACGCCGGTTCGGCCGGGCGCAAAAGTTGTTAGGCTAGAAACTCGAAAAGACCTCGAGGAGATCTGAGTGTTGAGTCGTTTTCCCCGCTCCAGCCTCTTTTATTTCGCATTGGTCGTGGTCCTCGGTCTGATTTTCTGGTTCACCTGGAGCTCGATTCAGAACGGCCAGAACTCGACGGATTGGACCTACTCCCAGCTCATCACGAGCGCTGACGACGGTAGGGTGACCGACCTCGAGATCAACGGCACCGACGGCGTCGCGACCGAGGTCGGCAACCACGCCAAGCACAACGTCGTGCTCCCTGACTGCAGCAGCGGCTGCAACCAGCTCCTGACCCAGATGCAGACCGACCACGTGAACGTGAAGTTCGACAAGAGCCAGACCGGCAGCTACCTGATCAGCGTCCTGCTGCCGAACATCATCCTGGTCATCCTGATCGCCGCCTTCATGTGGTGGGTGCTCCGCCAGACCCAGAGCGGCAACAACCAGGCCATCTCCTTCGGTCGCTCGCGCGCGCGAATGATCGCGGGCGACAAGCCCGCCATCACCTTCGCCGACGTCGCAGGGGTCGACGAGGCGAAACAGGAGCTGACCGAGATCGTCGAGTTCCTGAAATATCCGGAGAAGTTCGTTGCGCTCGGCGCGCGAATCCCGAAGGGCGTCCTGCTCGTCGGACCTCCTGGAACCGGCAAGACGTTGCTGAGCAAGGCCGTCGCCGGCGAGGCCGGCGTGCCCTTCTTCTCCATCTCAGGCTCAGAGTTCGTCGAGATGTTCGTCGGCGTCGGCGCGAGCCGCGTCCGCGACCTTTTCGACCAGGCCAAGAAGAACTCGCCGTGCATTGTGTTCGTCGACGAGATCGACGCGGTCGGTCGCCAGCGCGGCGCCGGCCTGGGCGGCGGTCACGACGAGCGCGAGCAGACCCTCAACCAGCTGCTCGTCGAGATGGACGGCTTCGACACCAACACGCACGTCATCGTCATCGCGGCCACCAACCGGCCGGACGTCCTCGACCCCGCGCTGCTGCGCCCGGGCCGGTTCGACCGCCACGTCACTCTCGACCGGCCCGACATCAAGGGCCGCCGCTCCATCCTCGACGTCCACGCGCGCAACAAGCCGCTCGACTCGACGGTCGACCTCGACGTGCTCGGACGCCAGACGCCCGGCTTCAGCGGCGCCGACCTCGCCAACCTGATCAACGAGGCGGCGATTCTCGCCGCGCGCGCGAACAAGAAGGTGATCGGGATGGACGAGCTGGAGGAGGCCATCGCGCGAGTCATCGCCGGGCCGGAGCGCAAGAGCCGCCGCATCTCCGACAAGGAGAAGGAGATCATCGCCTACCACGAGGTGGGTCATGCCCTGGTGATGAAGGGGCTGCCGCACACCGATCCCGTGCACAAGGTCTCGATCATCTCGCGCGGCATGGCCCTGGGCTGGACGCTAAGCCTCCCGGAAGAGGACAAGTACCTGATCTCGCGCGACGAGCTCATGGACCAGATCGCCGGCATCATGGGCGGCCGCGTCGCGGAGGAGATCGTCTTCAAGGACATCACCTCCGGCGCCGAGAACGACATTCAAAGGGCGACGCAGCTTGCCCGCCGCATGGTGACCCAGTGGGGCATGTCGGAGAAGCTTGGGACCGTGACCATGGGCCACAAGGAGGAGCTCGTCTTCCTGGGACGCGACCTCGGCGAGCAGCGCAACTACTCGGAAGAGGTGGCGGCGATCATCGACGAGGAGATCCGCAGCATCGTCGATCACGGCTATCAGACGGCCAAGAGCATCCTCACCAGGCAGCGTTCGAAGATGGACGCGGTGGTGGAGCGTCTGAAGATCGTGGAGACGATCGACGGCAAGGAGCTCGACGAGATCCTCGCCAGCGAAGAGCCCGCAGCTCCCGCCGCGGCCAGCTCGTCGGGCGCCGCCTCGTAACCGAGCTCCTGACCGTCGCCGGCCGGGGCAACCTGGGCCGCAGCCTGGCCCGCGCGCTGCATGCGCGCCTGGTCCCGGCGCGCGAGGGGTTTCGCCTTCCGCGCAGCGGCGTGCTCTTTCTCGCCGTGCCCGACGGAGCGGTGAGCGACATGGCGGTCCGCATCAAGGCGATGAAGCCGCCGCACGGGCTCGCCATCGTGCATCTCAGCGGCGCGTTGGGCCTCGATGCACTTTCCGCGCTGCGAGACAACCCGCGCGGGTCGTTTCATCCCCTGCAGTCGTTTCCGATGGCGCGTGGGCCGGAGGCTTTTCGCGGAATCACGATTGCCGTGGACGCGACCATCCCCGCGCTTCTCCGCCGGCTCCGCTCCCTCGCTCGAAGCCTCGGCGCGAAGCCGAAGCACGTGAACGAAGCAGACCGCGCCGTCTACCACGCCGCCGCGGTCTTCGCCTCGAACTTCGTCGACGTGGTGGTCGCGGAGGCCGTCCGCATGCTCCAGGGGATCGGCTGGACCGAGAAAGAGAGCCTGGACGCGCTGCTCCCACTGGTTGAGGGCGCCGTCTCCAACATTGCCCAGCAGGGCCCGGTCAAGGCGCTTACCGGCCCCCTCCGGCGAGGAGACGCGGAAACCGTTTCGCGCCACCTGGCCGTGATGGACAACCCTCATCTTTATCGTATGCTCGCCCTGGTTGCGCTCGACATCGCGCAGCAGGCGGGGCTCGATCCCGCGGCGGCCGGGCGGACCAGAAAAACGCTTATGACAAGGGCGCTGACCCGAGATGTGGCAGCGACCCGAAGGAGAAAGCGATGACCACGGTGCTGGACGTCCAGCGATTCAAGGACGAAGGCCGTCGTTTCGCCATGCTCACGGCCTACGACTTCCTCACCGCGAAGATCCTCGACGAAGCAGGCATCCCGATCCTCCTCGTCGGGGACAGTCTCGGCATGGTGGTGCTGGGTCATCCGACCACGCTGCCGGTGACGCTCGACGACATGCTGCACCACGCCAAGGCAGTGGCGCGCGGCTCCCGCCAGGCCCTGCTCGTCGGTGATATGCCTTTCATGTCGTACCACGCGTCGATCGAGCAGGCGATCACCAGTGCGGGGCGCTTCGTCCAGGAAGCCAACATGCACGCTGTCAAGCTCGAGGGCGGCGGCCGCGTGATCGAGATCACCAGGCGCCTGACCGAGCTCGGCATCCCGGTCATGGGCCACCTTGGCCTGACGCCGCAGTTCGTCCACCAGATGGGCGGCTTCAAGGTACAGGGCAAGACGGAGGCGCATGCCGAGCGAATCGCGGCAGACGCGAAGGCGCTCGAGGAGGCTGGGGCCTTCAGCCTGGTGCTCGAAGGCGTGCCGAGCAAGCTGGCCGCGAAGGTCACGGGCGAGCTCCGCATTCCGACAATCGGCATCGGGGCGGGGCCTGCGACCGACGGCCAGGTGCTGGTCCTGCACGACATGCTGGGCCTGACGACAGGCAAGGCGCCGAAGTTCGTCAAGCGTTATGCCAACCTGGCCGAGGAGATCACACGCGCGGCGACCACGTACGCCGACGACGTGCGAGAGGGTAAGTTCCCGGGGCCGGAGCACGAGTACTCGGCGAATGGATCGGCCCCGGCGACAAATCTGAAGGCGTCGGGGTCCCCGCGAACTCTCGGCGAAGCCTCCGAGTTCGTGGGGTCTGAAGAGGTCAGGTACGGCGGCTGACGTTTTCGAGCGGGCCGGCGCGATGCGAGAAGCGTCGCGCCGGTGGCGGCTCGACCGTAGATCGATCGGCCTCGTGCCGACGATGGGCGCGCTGCACGCAGGCCACATGCGCTTGATCGAAGCCGCGCGCGCCGAGAACGACGTCGTCGTGGTCAGCGTGTTCGTGAACCCCATCCAGTTCGGTCCCCGCGAAGACCTCGACCGCTACCCGCGGGATTGGGAGCGCGACCATCGGATGCTCGTCGAGGCGAAGGTCGACGCCGTCTACCGTCCGTCCGTCCTCGAGATGTATCCGCCCGATGCGAGCACGCGGGTTCGCGTCGGCGGGATTGCCGAGACGCTCGAGGGCGCCGCCCGTCCGGGCCACTTCGAGGGTGTGGCGACGGTGGTCACCAAGCTTCTGTCAGCGGTCGAGCCCGACCGCGCCTACTTCGGCCAGAAGGACGCGCAGCAGGTGGCCGTGGTGAAGCGGCTCGTCCGCGACCTCGACCTCGGATCGGACATACGGGTCGTGCCGACGGTCAGGGAGCCTGACGGACTGGCCCTGAGCTCGCGCAACGTCTACCTCGACAGCGAGGAGCGCAGGGCCGCGGCCGGTCTCAGCGCCGCGCTGCGCGAGGCGGCCGCCGCCTACGCAGGCGGCGAGAGGGATGCCGGGCGGCTGCGGGATCTGGTGCACGATCGGCTGAGGGCCGATCCGCTGGTCGACGTCGAATACGCGGAGCTCGTCGACCCGGCTACTTTTGAGAAGCCCGGCGCGCTCGCCGTCCTGGCCGCGCGGATCGGAAAAACGAGGTTGATCGACAACCACGACCTCGCCAAACCCTTCCCGGACTAGTGCTCCTTTCTGCGGTACTATTGACGTCCGTTTTGGCGGAGGCCGTTATGACGACCAACACCACATCAATAACTTCTAGGGGGTTCGTATTTTGTCCACTGAGTCCGGTGCCGTCCTGACCGAAAACAAGGAGGGGACCGACCAGGAATCATCGGCAGCGATGACGATGGAGGACTACCTCCACTTCGAGGAGGAGGCCTTCAAGACTCCCAACCACGGGGACATCGTGGATGGGATCGTCGTACGAGTCGACCCGGATGAGGTCCTCGTCGACATCGGAGCGAAGGCGGAAGGCGTCATCTCGAGCAAGGAGCTCGGCCTGCGCGGCGACGTGGACTCCGCCGGCCTCGAGCCTGGCGATCAGATCAAGGTCTACGTGCTGCAGCCCGAGAACGAGGAGGGCAACGTCGTCCTCAGCCTGCGCCGGGCGCGTGCCGAGACCACATGGATCGTTGCCGCCGAGAAGCAGGCCGACGGCACGGTCATCGACGCTGACGTTCGCGAGCAGAACAAGGGCGGGCTGATCGTCAACATCCTCGGCCTGCGTGGGTTCCTGCCCTCGAGCCAGGTGGCGCGCGCCTACGCCAGCTCGCTCGAGTCCCTCGTCGGCAAGCGAATCCCGGTCAAGATCCTCGAGGTCAACCGCAAGCGAAACCGGCTGATCGTCAGCCAGAAGGCGGCTGAGGACGAGGACCGAGCGCGCAAGCGCGAAGAGCTGTTCAGCCGCCTGCAGACCGGAACGACGGTCCGGGGCACCGTGTCCGGGATCACCAGCTACGGCGCGTTCGTCGACATCGGCGGCGCCGACGGCCTGATCCACATCTCGGAGCTTTCTTGGGATCGCGTCTCCAAGGTCACCGACGTCCTACAGCTCGGCGAAGAGGTGAGCGTCAAGGTGATCAAGCTCGACCCCGAGCAGACGCGCATCTCGCTGTCCCTGCGCCAGCTGCAGCAGGATCCGTGGGAGCGGCTCGTCCAGTCGATGCCCGTCGGGTCGATCGTCGAGGGCCAGGTCACCAAGACGAAGAAGTACGGCGCCTTCCTGCAGATCATGCCGGGCATCGAGGGCCTGCTCCACATCTCCGAGCTGTCGTGGGACCACGTGGAGAGGACCGAGGACGTGCTCAAGGTGGGGGAGACGGTGCAGGTCAAGGTGATCGGCATCGACACCGCCCGGCGGAGGATCTCGCTGAGCCTCAAGCAGCTGTCGGCGCCGCCGGCCAGCCTGGCCGGTGCGCGGACGGAGCACAGGCGCGATGAGTACCCCGAGGAAGACGAGTAGCAGTCAGCCTCCCAGCGCCGCGAGGCGCTGTGACGCCGGCGTGAAGTAAGGGTCGATCTCGAGCGCGCGCTCGTAGGCGCGTCGCGCGGCGGCCCGGTCGCCCGCCCGAGCTTCGGCGTCGCCGAGCTGCACATAGAGGTCGGGCGTCGTTTCACCCAGCTCCGCCGCTCGGCGGAGCTCGGGCAGGGTGCCGATGGCCCAGTGGTACTGGGCCTGGAGGGGGTCGACCCGAACGGCCAGGTCGGAGCGGCCTTTGAGGTACCACACGTCGGCCAGCAGCGGAAAAACGGCGAAGACGACCGCGGCGACGACGAGAGACACGGCAATTGCTAGTCGCCAAGGGCTTCCCCTCCCCGCTTGCCGGGGAGGGTCAGGGTGGGGGGGAAGTCCAGCCCACAACGTCCCTGCCAGCAGCCACCACACCCCTGTCGCCGGGGCCCAGTCGAAGTTGAACGCGACCCACACGGAGTAACCGGCCAGCGCGGCCGCGAGCGGCGCGACGCCCTGCGCGTCGCGGTGTCGCCACGCCGATCTCAGCAGGACGAACAGCACCCAGCCCAGCGCTGCAAGTCCCAGCACGCCCTGCGTCGCGGCGACGTCGAGCGGCCCGGAATGGACGCGGTCGAACGTAACCAGCGACGCGTAGTCGCGGCTCAGGTAGTGCCCGAAGACAAGGCCGGTCGCGTCTTCGCCCCAGCCGGTAAGCGGCCGGGCGGCGATGAGGCGCAGGCCGTCCTGCCAGAGGTTGAGTCGCAGGGACGCGGGATCGTCGTTGAGGCCCCGCAGAGGCGACGCAAGAATCACAAGCACCGCGGCCACCACCAAGCCGGCGGACACGGCGCCCACGGCTGGTCCGAACCGGCGCGGCACTGCTAGGGTCAAGAGGGCCAGGCAGCCGGCCATCACGCCCAACCCGCCGCTTCGCGAGGTCGTCACGAGCAGCCCTGCCACGAGAACCACTGCGCCGGCCGCCCATGCCAGCGCCATGAAACCCCGGCGCAAGGCGCGGCCGGCCGCCAGCGGCACCGCCATCGCAACCAGCGCGGCCAGAAGGTTTGCGTTGCCAAGGTTGCCGTCCGGCCTGAACGCGACGTGGGCCTGCCACTGCTGGACGGCCTCGAGCGCCGCGATGCACGTTCCGACGACAAAACCGGCCACCAGCCAATCTCGTGAAACTGCGTCCTTGAGAAGCCAGACCGCCGTGGCGAACAGGCCGAGGTAGCTCAAACGCATCGGCAGCGATTCGT
>DATIOJ010000064.1:0-2959 GCA_035473355.1 Candidatus Limnocylindrales bacterium | reverse complement strand
GCGGGTGCGGCTCGCGCGGTGGCGGTCGTTAATGCCGACGGCACGCTGGTGCAGGGAATCGGCTTTCCCAAGAACGTGACCGGCGTCAGCCACAACACAAAGCGTGGGATCTACTGCGTCGGCCTGGCCAGCGGGATCGACCCCGCCGCGGCGATGGTGTCGCTCGCAGCCCCAGGTGCGGCTACGGGCGTGTTCACGACGCCGAACAGCACGAACTGCGCCTCCGGAGAGGTGGAGGTCGACACGTTCAGCCTCGTCCAGGGGGACCCAGCGACGCCTGGCCTCCCCTTCATTACGGTGTTGCAGGACGGGGGTTTCACGCTCATCGTCCCCTAATCGTCCTTCGGACACTCGATCTCAACCGCAGCCACGGCAAGTTGGAACTTCCTGTCTATCTGGTGGCACGTAGCACACGAGTCCGGGTAGATCAAGGGGATCGGCCGCCGCCCGGCGCAGCCGCCCAAGAGCCAAGCACCCCTGCGATCGCAGCCAATCCCGGCGATCGCGAGATCGCCACCGCAGCCGACGTCAACGCACGATCGGTCGCGTCCCGACGAGACGGCGGGCTCGGAGCACCACCCCAACCGCCGCAGGCTACTCATTCAACGCCTCAAGCGGCCACGACGACGTCGCTGCTGCTTTTCGATTCGAAGCGGCAACGAGCGACCTGATTCTGCGACGCTCATCCGATGCAACTGATCATCCGGCCCGCAAGGTCATCCGATGCCGCGGGACTCGCAGAGCTGTATTTGCGCGCGCGTCGTGCTGGCTCGGCCGCAGGGACGATTCCACCGCTTGCGCACTCGGATGATGAAACCGGCAGGTGGGTCGCGCACGTCGTCATCCCGAGGCTCGAGTGCTGGCTGGCCGAGCGCGCCTCGGGTGTGGTTGTGGGGATGCTCGTGCTCGACGCCGAGTGGATTGACCAGCTGTACGTGGATCCGGCGATGACGCGCGGCGGAATCGGTGCCGAGCTGATCGCCGTGGCCAAACGCGAACGACCCGACTTGCTGCGGCTCTGGACGTTCGTCTCCAACGTGGACGCGCAACGGTTCTACCGGCGCCACGGCTTTCAGGAAGTTGAGCGCACGGACGGCAGCCGTAACGAGGAGGGCGCTCCGGACGTCCAGTATGCATGGCGCCCTCGGTGAGCGCCCCAGCGGTGCAGCCCGACGCGCCGCCGCCGCGACGGGCTATTAGGGAGAGCCACCATCGACGCGGCCACGCTGCCGCAACCCTTGGCGTTTGAGCAACCTGCCGCAGGCTCACGGCGCGCGAGGTCGGCTGCGAGGCGCCGGTGCCGGCCTTGTCGGCCGGTGGTCTCCTCGCAGCCGCCTCCCGAACCGTGCGTGCGAGTTCCCCCGCACACGGCTCTCCATGGGTACACGGAGTGGTTCCGTTTCATGCCAGCGCCTGTTGGACGCGCTCGATCGACAGCTGCTCGTGGCGGCTGGCGCGCACAACGCGTAGCCCGCTCGGGTCAGCGGTCGGGGGGATGGTCCACGGGTCGGGGATCCGTGCTCCGCGGTAGCGGTAGCGGGTTACGCTGACGCTGCCAGGGTTAAACAGCACGGTCCCTTTCTCGGCGAAGGTGCCTTCGCTGGTGCAGCGCCGCCCGATCTGCTTCCAGGTCAGCCGCGGGTGCTTCTTGCGAAGCCAGCGCCCGACGCGCCACCAGGCGTAGTAGCCGAGGTAGTCGAAGGTGCGCTTGGCCGCGGCGTGCCGGAAGTGATTGGCCCATCCGCGCAGGATGGGATTCAGTGCCGCGATCAGCTCGGACAGCTCCAGGTTGGTCGTGGAGCGCCCAGTCAGGGCCTTCACCTTGCGCGTCACGGAGGTCAATGCCTCGCGTGAGACGAAGGTGTAGACGTAGCGCTTCTTGCCCTTTGGTCGGCGGACGATCCGCTGGCCGAGGAACACGAAGCCGTCGTCGATGTGGGTGATCGCGGTCTTCTCGGCCTTCAGGGTCAGGCCGAGCGCCTCCACACGCGCGTTGAGCTGCTTGAGTAGCGCCTGCGCCTGCTCGCGGGTTCCTCGTGCGAGGAGCACCAGGTCATCTGCGTACCTGACCATTCGGTAGGTAACGCGCCCGGTGCGCTGCAGGAATTGGCGTCTGCCGTCATAGCGGCTCATGTCCCGCCAGTCCGCCAGATACTGGCGGTCGAGCGCGGACAGCGCGATGTTGGCGAGCAGCGGCGAAGCGATCCCGCCTTGCGGGGTGCCGGTCACCGTCCGCTCCAGACGGCCCGTCTCCGTCATCACGCCAGCCTTCAGGAACGCCCGGATCAGCTCCAGCACGCGCTTGTCCTTGATCCGCCGCCTGACCTCATCGAGAATGAGGCAGTGTGGAAGGCGGTCAAAGCACGCCTCGACGTCGGTCTCGATCACCCACTCGTAGTTTGAGGGGGCTTTCGTGAAATGGACGATCTCGGCGATCGCGTCCTGGGTCCGGCGGGCGGGCCGGTAGGCGTAGCTCGACGGGTAGAAGTCCGATTCGAAGATCGGCTCCATGACGAGCTTGAGGGCCATCTGGACCGTCCGATCCCGCAGAGCAGGGATACCTAGGCGACGTTTGCCGCCGCGCTTGGGTATCAGCCGCTCTCTCACCGGAAGCGGCCGGAACGTCCCCGCCCGCAGTCCCTCGCGCAACTCGGCGAGGAACCGATCGACGCCACGCGCTTCGACGTGGCGGCGAGTGGCGGCGTCGACCCCGGCGGTCCTTGACCCTCGGTTGCGACTCACCCGCGACCAGGCCACCACCAGCGTGGCCGGGTCGCAGACCAGGTTCCACAAGTCGTGGAACCTGCGCTCGGCATCCTCAGATGCCCACTCGTGCAGCTTGCGCTGGAAGTGAAGTACCCGCCCGTGCGCCTCAGCGACGCTCGGGAACGGCGCGCCGATGTTCACCGGCGACCTTCTTCCGACCAACCATGCCGCGTACTCACTGGACCCCTTCGCC